>JBFRWO010000356.1:0-4437 GCA_051439625.1 Crocosphaera sp.
AAAACGAACTGGAAGTCGTTTCCTAAGTATTTTTAGGGTTAACTGGATCAATGCCAGAACTTCCTGAAGTCGAAACGGTTTGCCGAGGGTTAAATCAATTGACCTTTGGGCAAACCATTCTTGGTGGAGAAGTGTTATTAGATCGCACACTTGCTTATCCCCCTTCTAGCCAAGAATTTTTAGACCAGATTCAAAATGCTACTTTTGACAAGTGGCAAAGAAGAGGTAAATATTTATTAGTTCCCCTACAAAAGAAGAAAGGATGGTTAGGGGTTCACCTTCGCATGACTGGCCAATTATTATGGGTCGAGGAAAACGAACCCTTATCCCGTCATACCCGTTTACGTTTGTTTTGTAAGCAGTCCCAAGAATTAAGATTTGTCGATATTCGCACCTTTGGTAAAGTGTGGTGGGTTCCCCCCAACCAACCCCCCGAAACTATCATCACAGGACTACAAAAATTGGGTCCAGAACCCTTTTCAAAAGAATTTTCCACACATTACTTCATTGACAAGTTAAAACGTCGTCAGCGCAATATTAAGACCATTCTCCTGGATCAAGCGATCGTTGCAGGGATGGGTAATATCTATGCAGATGAAGCTTTGTTTAAAAGTGGTATCCTACCCACAACTCTAGGAAAAGACTTAACCCCTCAACAGGTGAAACGGTTACGGGAAGCAATGATAGAAGTTTTAAAAACAGCTATTGATCAGGGTGGGACAACCTTTAGTGATTTTAAAGGGGTTACGGGAATAAATGGTAACTATGGGGGTGTTGCTTGGGTTTATGGTCGTCATAAGCAACCCTGTCGTGTCTGTGGGACACCCATCGAAAAAATTAAATTAGGGGGGCGATCGTCCCATTTTTGCCCTCAATGCCAACAGTAATTAATAATTAACAATTAACTTGACAAAATCAAAGGGGGGGGTAGGATATGGGTGTTTTCTTAAAATAATCTTGAGTAGGAAAAATAAAAGGGCTATTTTGCTTAATTGTCTCTATATTTATCTGCTCAAGTTTATAGAGCTTACTTTACCCAAGGATATATTAATGAACAACATCAAATCTTTAGTCGCAGGAAGTGTCGCTATTACTGCTTCCCTTTTGACAGTAATTTTAAATGCTAATAACTCTCAAGCTGCGATCATTGTCAATGTAACTGAAGTTGGAAATGACCTTTTATGGAGTTATGAAGGTGACTTCGATCTTACAGGACTGTCAGTATCTAGTGGTGGCTCTTTTGGTACTCCTAATGGATTTTTAAACCCAACTTTTGGTAGTGGAGGAGCTTTTGCTGTTGGAACTGGTTCAGGAACTAGACTAGTATATTCCCCAGGTTCCAATCCATCTCCTGGAAACTTTGGTACTGCACCTCCTACTCTAGCTGACTCTTCTACTGGAACTCGTTTTGGAATATTCTTCTCCAATTCGCAAATTGCATTTACAACAGATTACTCCGGTGAATTTATTTCTGGCACAAGTACCTATTTGAATCAGACATTTGCTACCCTTGGATTAACAGAAGGGACTTATGTTTACACTTACCCTAATGACACAGTAACCCTGAATATTATTGCATCTGAACCTGAATCTGTTCCTGAACCCAGTACCCTGTTAAGTTTATTAGCAGTAGGTTCTCTTGGTGCATTAGTACGTAAGGGCAAAAAAAGCTAATCTGACCTTATCAACTAAATTTTGAGTGTGAGGAAGGTGGTTAAACCTTCCTTTTATCGAATATATGGCTAGACTGGGAACCGATAACTGATAACTAAATCACTGTGCCAGAAAAAAATATTTGACAAATCCCCAACAGGTATTGTTATAATAACAGAGGCGGGCGACTCGATAGACTAAAATTGAGTAATCTTACTCATCGGGAGGTCTAGGTATGTAGGATAATCCTACTATTATTCTATTATTGCTTATGGGTGAAAGTCCCATCAGTGTGATAGGCACTTGACAGTCTTGCCCAAGGACTGATAGTTAATCCAAGATAACTTGAAACTGGAAGCGTGGGTAAAGGAAAGATTATACGGTTAGGAGACGAACTGCTGTCTGAAGCACGGTTATATTAAATCCTTAACAGAAGGATGTTTGTTGATACAATGAGAAATTCATTTCATATTTTTGAATACGTCAGTTGCATTGCTGACAACCTATCTCTCTCTTCAACCCGTGTATAGGTAGAACCTAAGTAATCATACAAAGCATAATAGGAACGAGGAAACCAAAATTAGTCTGACTGCCTTTAGGTCGTTAACAGTCTAAATTATTGGGATGAATGGCTAATTTTGGGTAGGATGACGCACCAAGCAAATGATTCAATGTAATGTTGAATATAAGCTAAATTGCGTCCCAAATATCAGAGTAGATAATTTAGTAAAAGATAAAAACAATATGGCAATCAATGATAATTGGGAAGATTTTTATGGTCAATGGTCAAACATTGAAAATGAAGTCTTCCGTCTTCAAAAGAGAATCTACAAAGCTAGTTTGGGTAACGACAAAAAGCTTGTTCACAAACTACAAAGGTTATTGCTTAAATCCTTTTCAGCAAGATTAGTTGCTGTCAAAAGAGTTACTACCGATAACAGAGGTAAAAAAACAGCAGGAATAGATGGAAAAGCCAAACTATCCACTAAGGAAAGAATGGCAATGGTTAATAGGCTAAAGAACCTAAAAGGTTACAAAGCTAAACCTGTACGTCGTGTAGAAATTCCTAAAGCTAATGGCAAAACAAGACCTTTAGGCATACCAACTATGGAAGACAGAGCCATACAGACATTAGTTAATATGGCACTTGAACCTGAATGGGAAGCTAAATTTGAACCTAATAGTTATGGGTTCAGAAAAGGAAGGTCAACTATGGATGCCACTAAAGCAATATGGATGGCTCTTAGACAACACAAATGGGTAATAGACGCTGACATTAGTGGATGTTTTGATAACATAAATCATGAATATCTATTAAATAAACTTGAACTACCACCTAGTACAAGAAAGCTGATAAAAACCATGCTAAAAGCAGGTATAGCCATCAATTTTCCATCCAGAAACATCATAGCATCAACGAAAGGAACACCCCAAGGTGGTGCTATAAGTCCTCTACTAGCTAATATTGCATTACATGGCTTAGAGACATACTTAACAGAAGGATTAAATAGTTGTAATATAAAATATATGGTTCAGGATATACTCTCAGAAATAGGATTAGAGCTTAATACACAAAAGACCAAAATCGTTCATAGCTCACAAGGTTTCGATTTTCTTGGGTTTAATATTAGAACATTCAATACTTCTAATAATAAAAGAGGCATCAAATGTATAATTCAACCCACTAAAGAAAATACCAAGAAACACTACCAAGACCTGAAGCAAACCATTAGAAGGAAAGCTAAAGGTAAAACCAGTAAATACTGTTCAGGACATCATCTTAGTGCCAAGACAATAATAAATCTGATACAGGCAAAAATCAGAGGATGGTGTAATTACTATGGGTATGTAAACTCTAGGGAAACTTTTGAAAAACTCAACTATCTTCTATTCTACAGACTATACAAATGGGCATACAAAAAGTATAAGTCTAATGGTAGCTGGCAAAAGAAATTCTCAGAAGAGTTCTACGGTGAAATTAAAAGATTTCATGACCCAAATAGTCCAAATACCAGACTAAAACACCATACTGATTTTAAATCGGGTCAAGACTACATTAAAGTAAGAGGTACTGCAAGTCCATACGACGGTAACGAAACTTACTGGTTATCAAGAGCTTATAAGAACATTGACCCTATGACTGGCAACATTAAACGTCGGTTATTCTGGGAACAAAAAGGTCACTGTGAACACTGTGGAGGTCCCTTCAAAGACCATGAACCCCTTGAGATACACCATATTGACAGGAATAGGGACAACAATCGTATTACCAACCTTGAACTATTACACCGTCATTGTCATGATGAGGTTCATAGGCAACTAGCAATCGATTGATGGAGGAGCCGTGTGCTGTGAAAGTAGCTTGCACGGTTTTGAATGGAAGCTTGTTGGATTATTCCTTGACATACCACTTGGTTTACTATATACTGTAGAACAGTGGTTGAATAATCTAACATTCGACCCTAGCAGCATTATTGGGGTGTCGCCAAGCGGTAAGGCAGCGGGTTTTGGTCTCGCCATTCCTAGGTTCGAATCCTAGCACCCCAGTTTTAAAACAAAGTTAGTAGTAACCCAAGCCCTATTATTGTCAACTTGAGCAACAGTAAAGTGTAATTGCGAGGAAGCAAAACTTTTACTGAAGCTTGGTTTAATACTTAAACCCAGACTCCGCACTTCAAAAAGTAATATTTAATGCTACAGATTATTCTCATTGTGACCGAGTACAATTACTAAAGAGATTAAAGGGCAAAAAGGTGCGATAATTGCTTAAGTTATTCTCCAGAA
>JBFRWO010000357.1:0-14785 GCA_051439625.1 Crocosphaera sp.
TTGTGAAAATGGGTTATTGGTAGAAAGATAAATAAAAGCTAATTTTGCCAAGCTATAGCAATCAGTTGTGAGAATTAAGTCTGAGTAGAAGGTAACAGCAAATAAGAACAAAGATATCTCATAAATCATGATTGTGATTGCTATAGTTATTTGGTATCTATATAATAGATTTTAAAGAGAGTTTAGATGATAAGATAGCTAATAAGACTAATAAGCTGACACGCATTTAAACCACATATTTTGAAATCAATTAGAAAGTCTCCAAACCCTTATCTGTTCCCTGTTACCTGTTGCCTTCTCTAAACTAGCGATTTCAATGCTTAACAGCTTATTTATATTTTTTAGTCTGATACTGTCAATTAGTAAAGCATCAAAGTGACTATATCCCCTAAGTAAAAATGTTGACTATTGGAACACAAAAAAGCGACCGCATTACCACAATTACGAATACAACTTGGGCTGAATATATTAGTTTAGATTTGCCCAGTAAACGAGTTTCATTTCGCAATGGAGTTATTACTATAGTGTCCCCAGGACGTAATCATGAATTAATTGGTGATTATATTAGAGCAATTATTTGGAGTTACTGCCGTAAAAACAATATTGCACTGTTTCCTTACAATCAAACTACTCTTAAAGAAGAAGGAAAAGAAGGAAAAGAGCCTGATGTTGCTTACTGTTTTGAGATAGACAACGATAAGCCAGATTTAGCAGTAGAAATAAATCTAACATCAGGTAGTATAGACGATTTAACCAAATATCAATACTTAAAGATTCCTGAAGTTTGGCTATGGGAAAATAATAAAATTAGATTCTTTGTTTATCGTGACTCAGGATATTTAGAATTAACGATAAGCAATTTTCTCCCCAAATTAAACAGCGATCGCGTGACAACAATTGTCAATAGTTGCTTTGGCAAGAGTGTTTTAGCAGTCGAAAAATATTTTTCTTAAAAATTACCTTAAAAGTACCAAAAATGAACAACAAAGAATCTTTAATTTCCTTGAAAATTGCCGTACTAACAGTTTCTGATACAAGAACCGAAGCCGACGATAAATCAGGCAAAATATTAGTGGATAATTTAACCACAACAGGTCATTTGTTAGCAGAAAAAACTATCGTTCCCGATAACATTTACCGAATTCGTGCGGTAGTATCTAAATGGGTTGCAGATGAATCTGTTCAAGTAATTTTAACCACTGGTGGGACAGGAGTTACAGGACGGGATGGAACACCAGAAGCAATTAAACCACTCTTAGACAAAGAAATTGAGGGGTTTGGTGAGATATTTCGCATGATTTCCTATCAAGAAATTAAAACCTCTACCATTCAGTCTCGATGTTTGGCTGGCGTAGCTAACGGTACATATATCTTTTGTTTACCTGGTTCTAGCGGTGCTTGTCAAACAGGATGGAGTATTATCAAAGAGCAACTTGATTCTCGTAATCGTCCTTGTAATTTAGCTCAATTGATTCCCAGATTGACCGAAACTTAAGAAATGATCAGGCGATCTCTTTGTTCCTCCTGATGTGAGTTAGGAGGACGCTACAGGCACCTTCGGTGGCGGAGTTGAGTCTTTTTTTCCCAGATAATAGGCATTTGGAACTCATGATTTTGGCAATTCGTCTATAGATTTGGTTATATAGAAATCAGGTTTAGTTAGGATAGTTCACAAACAATTATTGTTTTACTATCAGAATTTATTATTGATATTAATATTAAATTTTAAAATTCGACGTGAAATAGTATTATTACAAAATAAGTTGAGGTAAAATCATGGCTCAAGCTTCACAAATAACTAAATCTAGAAAAAATTCTGCTTACAAAAATTTAATGTCAATCCATTGGTGGATGTTTAATTGTTACATTATTGTTTTTATAGTTGGTACTTTTATGTCCCGTTTGCCTAGAGAAGTTTTCGGACGAAATCTTCTTTATGATTTCCATAAATCTCTAGGAGTGTTGACAATGGCTTTATTAACTTGGCGAATTTTAACTCTATTACAAGTCTGGTGGAAAAAATATACGAAGCGATTGCCTAAATATAGTCCTCAATGGATGCAAAAAGTAGCTTTGCATACTTCTCTTTATATTTTTATGTGGGCTGTTCCTATTAGTGGTTTCTTTTTTTCTAACTCTTTTAAAAACAATAATGTCCGTTTTTTTGGTATAACTTTACCTGATTTATTTCCCCAGAATAGTGACTTAGTAGACTTAGGTAGAAACATTCATTTTTGGTTAGCTTATACTTTTTTAGCATTTATTATATTACACGCGATCGATCAATTCAAAGTAGTGAAAGGATTTTGGCGACGCATTACTAAAAGAAAAATTAAACCTAGCTAAAATAGAAATTTAGTCAATTGATACCGAGATTGACCGAAACTGAGAAAACTAACCAGTAGTGTATCATCATTTTTGACATTTCTTGATATTGCTCAGTGTCTGTGATGGCATTTCCCCAAATAGTCGACGATACTCGCCAGCAAAACGACCGAACTCCCAAACCCCGTATTCAGCCATGACATCGCTGATTAAGACTTTTTTATCCCCTGTTACTCGCAGCGCACGATGAACCTGATAAAGTTGTCTTAGTTTCAGATAACGAGCTGGGCCGATTCCAAAATACTCCTTGAAAGTTGTTCTGAGAGTTCGTTCTGACACTTGGCACACTGCTGCTAATTCTTTAACAGTGACGGGTTGGCTTTTGTATTCTTCGATGAAATTACGACAACGAGTAATAATTTTCTCTCGCGTAATCTTGGGTCGTCCTTCCAGATTTGGTTTAACAGTTGCTACGGGATAAAGAAGAGAAAACAAGATTTGTTTTAATTCTTCGCTGGCCAATCTAGCTGCTGGTGTAGAGCGAAAGTCAGAGCATTGTGTACTAGCAAAATCGATGTTGGCCATAAACGCTCGAAAGCGATTGAGAAGCGTTTGGTTTGGCTGACTGACTCGAAATCTACTCTTTTCACGATTGAATAAAGGCTCTGAAACTTTGTCGGGAGGGGGTAATAAGTCAGTAGGAATAAAAGCTGAACTCCAATCGTGTTCCACTGTCGTTGCCATGTAAAAATCACATTCGGGTTCAAAAATGGCCATTGAGTTGACATCGATTTCGTTTCCGTTGGCTAAATATTCAATTTTCTTAGTCATTGGTAAGTAAAACAGATAGCCATCGGCTCTCGATACCCCTTCAACAATGTTGCCACTACCCACTCGTCCGAGTTGAAGATGGATGCCACTGAGTTGTAGTTGACCGATGCTAGAAATCCCATCTTTAGGGTTTTGGAACATCATGGTGCTGTTTACATCACGAACACTCGCAGCAAAAGTCTCAAAATCTTGAAAAATTTTATATTCCATTAAATCTAAGTCAAAGTTGACGGGGTTATGCTAGACCCGCATTTCTCACAAACTGATCAGTAATCAGCTAGAGGTTAGATGTGGCTTATTTTTCAAGCGATCGCTTCAAGGTCAAACTCAGACTACATAATGGTTTTAGGTTTAGCGAGCGCAGAATTTGTGAGAAATGCGGGTAAACTGTTCAAAACCTAAACAACTGCTAAGTTACTCAAATGACCTCTAAAATGACTAATCTCCACAATGGAATCAGTCGCAGCAGAGAAACCAGCTACATCATCATTCATAGCTAAGAAAGTTTGTTCAGATGAACCACTACCAAGAGTAAAGGTTGCTGCACCATCAGCCACAAAATCAGTAGCAGTTAAAACAGCTTGAATATCCGCTTCAGTTAGACCAGCAACAACACCTAATTGAGCTAAATCATTCTTAGAAACGGCATTCACCCCATCAATCTTATCAGAACCAATCTTAAGGTCAGTAATCTCATCATAATTATCTAACAGAGAATCACTAAGGTTTTCATACACAAATTTGTCCCGACCAAAACCACCTCTTAATTTATCTCCACCAGCACCCCCAACTAAGATATCTTTGGAAAATCCACCATAGAGAGCGTCATCACCATCGTTACCAAAGAGTTTGTCTTTACCAAAACCACCAAATAAGATATCGTCACCAGCACCACTAACGAGCCTATCAGAACGGAATCCACCGATCAGAACCAAGTTCTCAACTTCAGATACAGTACCATTAACAACTGAAGTTAGTTTACCGTTAGCATCGTAGCTGTAGTCAACAACATTGTCAGTTACTCCATCACCATTGTTGTCTATTTCTTCTTTGGAAAGATTACCGTTAGCATCATAACTGTAGGTAATAGTGATGTCGGTAGTGCCATCATTACCTAAATCAGTGGTAGAGGAAGTTAAAACACCGTTAGCATCATAGTTGAAAGCAAAGGACTCATCAATCGTACCATCGTTATCACTATCAACAGTTTGGCTAATTAAGTTATTGTTAGCATCGTAGCTGTAATTAGTGACAATATCAGCAGTACCATCATTATCACTGTCAAAAGTCTCGGTAATCAGATTACCATTAGCATCGTAGGTGTAAGCTGTACTGCCATCAGCCACTCCATCAGCATCAGTATCAATCACTTCACCTGTTAAGACTCCAGTGCCGAGATCATATTCATAGCTAATGATTTGATCAACAGTTCCATCTGCACCAAAGTCAGTAGTTTCAGTATTGAGGAAAGATGAATAGGTGTAGGTCTCTGTACGAACAGCTACGCCGTTAGTATCGAACAAGGTTTGGGAAGTTAAGTTGTTATCGGCATTATAAGTGTTGGTAAAACTGAAATCAACAGTGCCGTCAGCATTGTTGTCAACGCTTTGGGAAGTTTGGTTACCATTGGCATCATAGGTGAAGGTGATAATAGACTCAATATCGCCGTCAGCATCGTTGTCAATGTTTCGGGAAGTTTGGTTGCCATTGGCATCATAGGTGAAGGTGATAATAGACTCAAGATCGCCGTCAGCATTGGCATCAAGGCTTTCGGAAGTTTGGTTGCCATTGGCATCATAAGTGTAAGTTGTGATATTATCAGCAGTGCCGTCAGCATCTGTGTCAATGTTGAAGGAGGTTAGGTTGCCATTGGCATCATAAGTGAAGGTATCAATCCGATCAATAGTGCCATTATTATTGTTGTCATAGGCGCGGGAAGTTATGTTGCCATTGGCATCATAAGTGTAGCTATAGGAGTTTGATATGAAAGGTAAAAATTGACCAGTAGATAGCTGAATTCCAATTTCCTCAAAAGCTACATCACCGAACTCATTGAATTCCTGCTTTGGAAATATGAAATAGTCACCATTACCAGATGCACTGGCGGCAAAGCCTGTTTCTAGTGTTCCGTTATTGTCAAAAGTTACTTCAAGGATGTCATCTACCGTCCCATCTGAGTTAGTATCTATTTCTTGACGTAATCCATAGTTGTAGGTGATGACATCATCAACAACCCCATCCCCATCGGTGTCAACCTCTTCTGTGACTAAATATTGAAAACCAGAAGTGTTGAGAGTGAAGAAAGAATCACTATTAGAGGTGCTGTAGCTAAAACTGGAACTAGAGTCAGTGGTAACGACTTCAGTTGTGCCGGTGCTGTAGCTGATGAAATTAGAGCCTTTGGTAATGTAGGGCATATTTTAAATTTGTCAGTTTTAGAGATTTACAGTGGAAAATCAAGGAAATATACTTAAAAAAGTATATTTACCAGGGTTATCTTACTTAAGTAGTGCCATAGAAGAAATCAAACCCCGCACCTCCGTCAAGAGTAACGGTCAGTGTCGTGTCGATTCTTACAGCCATAAAGTTTGTCTATCCTTGTTTTTACTTAAGTATTTTTTACAGGTTTTTAACCAATAACGGTTGTATCCCAAAAGGCTCATTTTTGTCTATGCAATTTCGGCAAAAAATCAGGGAAAATTTCTAAATCGATCAACTATCGTTAAGGCCATTCGTGACAACTTAAGCCTGCACGCCACTTTTTTCAAAATAATTAAACCTTTGTTAAGGAACAACACAAAGATTGGGAAATAAGGCTCTAAAAGATCAATTATGTTGTCTAATAGCCTGTAATTTGCTACTGTACTTAAAGTCTCAACAGATGTTAACCCAATCAGCTAAATTAAGCGACATCTAAGCTCAAATCCAATGGAGGGATAAATGGTTACATTAGAAGATGCCAGAAGAGTAATTAGTGCTGCCGAAAAAAAAGCACTGGAAATTGGTCAACCCATGAATATAGCAGTAGTGGATGGGGGAGGAAATCTGGTAGCCCATGTAAGAATGGATGGAGCTTGGATCGGAAGTATCGATATCTCCATGAAAAAAGCTTATACTTCCCGGGCGTTTGATCTATCCACTAAAGATTTAGCCGAAGAGAGTCAATCAGGAAGACAATTTTTTGGGATTCATGCCTCTAACAATGGCCAAATCATGATTTTTGCTGGGGGAATACCCCTTTATAGTGAGGGACAAGTAGTAGGGGGAATTGGAGTTAGTGGGGGGTCGGGAGAGCAAGACCATACCGTAGCTGAAGCTGGAGCAGCAGCATTTTAACAAAAATGTCACGCATAAGTCCCCACCTAAAAATACTATTGGATTTTGTGATAGGCTGCCTACAGTGTCTTGGTAAATAAGAGGAATCATGAATCCTAATACAGAAGAACTGATGAAACAATTAGAACAGCCATACGAAGGGGTTGAAATTAAGCCTTTATACACGGCTGTGGTTACTGTAACGCCAGGCTCAGAAGGACACGCTCGAATGTCAGGTCATGCAGAAAGTGCTGATGGATTATTAACTTTAGATCTTGCGATGCCACGAGAGTTGGGTGGGAATGGTCAAGCAACTAATCCAGAACAACTGTTTGCTGCTGGATATGCTGCTTGTTTTCATGGAGCGCTTACATTGGTTGCCAGAAAGATGCGGGTTGATGCGTCTCAATCAGCAGTGATATGTGCGATCACGCTCGGAAGAGATCCAGCAGACGGTGGATATAAACTTGTGGCTAATTTGAAAGTGGAGATGCCAAACTCAGAACGTGAAAAAGCAGAGCAAGTCGTGGCTCAAGCTCACCAACTTTGTCCTTACTCGAAAGCCATTGCTGGTAATGTTGATGTGAAGGTGGCAGTAGTTTGATTAGTACATTGTTTATGCAGTCAGCAGTAGAACAATTAGGTTGCAACGGAGGTGTGATTTCTTCGTCTATCGGCGTTATAATTGGTTATTCACTGTAGAAAAGCGATCTGCATTTTAATCAACGCTTATTTAGTTAAAATGCAGATCGAAATAGTCTTTGAAATTGCTTGAACACTCCACCAACTAAATCAGAGATTATAGTTGGGGATTCTTTTTGCACCGAGTGAAGGTGTTACCGAGAAAGGTGGTGTCCGCACCGGACCGCAAGACTTTTGCTTGCCAATGCCTCAGTAAAAGCAATCTTATCGATGTAGATGATTACTTATAGGCAAAAGGTCGTGTCTCCGAATCAAATTCTTTACCGTACCTAGTAAATATGCCCTACCTAGCATCATAACACGAGTTGTGCTTTTTGCTAACCCCATCTAAAATCTTTGATTTAGATGGGGACTGCGCAAAAATTTATGTTCAAAATAGTTTGGCGAGGAACTGCTATCAGCTATAAACCATGCTGGTTTCCCCATTGGGATGATCGATCAAAGTAATTCCCATTTCTTGTAATTGGTCTCTAATGCGATCGCTTTCGGCATAATCTTTCACTTTTCTGGCTGCATTACGTTCTTGAATCAATTTAGTGATTTCTGCTTCATCGAAGTTCTGGGTCTCTTCTAAGCCGACTTCAGATTTAGCTTCTAATCCTAAAATACCTGCCAAATGAACTAAAGTTTGCCATTGTCGTTGTAAATTTTCCCCATCGCTAGGGGTTTTACCTTCATGGGTTAAGAGATTTCCTTCCCGACGGAGATTTTTGGCTAGTTCAAACAAAACCGCTAATCCCCCAGGAGAATTAAAATCATCATCCACTGTTGCTTTGAATTGTTCTATAACAGCAGAGTCGAGTTTTTGGTTTTTCTCCCAACCTAATCTATTGCCATATTTTTCCCCAAAGAGTAAACCTTGCTCTAAAGTTTGCCAACCATTGGTTGCTGAACTAATGGCCTCTTCAGTAAAATCTAAAGGCTTGCGGTAATGTGCCTGTAAAACAAACAATCTAATTACCATTGGCTCTAGGGGACGATTTAATAACTCGCGAATTGTCGTAAAGTTCCCCAAAGACTTAGACATTTTTTCCCCATTCACCGTTACCATGCCATTATGCACCCAGTATTTAGCCAGAGGTTTACCATTAGCTGCTTCTGACTGAGCAATTTCGTTTTCATGATGGGGAAACACCAAATCCCCTCCACCACCATGAATATCGATGGTTTCTCCTAATAATCCCCTTACCATAGCAGAACACTCAATATGCCAACCGGGACGACCTTCACCCCAAGGAGAATTCCAAGCAGGTTCTTCTGGTTTCGCACTTTTCCAGAGGGCAAAATCTGAAGGATGTTTTTTATGGCTATTTGCAGGACCGCTAACTGCTACTCTACCACTAGCCCCCGCTTGCATCATTGACTGGCTACGTCCAGAGAGTTTGCCATATTCTTCAAAAGCTTCCACATGAAAGTAAACGTCTCCATCCGTAGCGTAAGCATAGTTTTTTTCCAGCAATACCTGAATTAATTGTTGAATTCCAGAAATATTATCGGTGACCCGGGGATATTCATCTGCATCCATCACATTTAAAGGACGGATATCCTCAAAATAAGCTTCGATAAAACGTTCGGAAATCTCCGCCATCGACACCCCTTCTTGTTGGGCGCGACGGAGAATCTTGTCATCGATATCGGTAAAGTTCTGCACGTAGGTTACATCATATCCCCGCCATTGCAGATAGCGACGTACCATATCCCAGATAATATAGGAACGGGCGTGACCTAAATGGCAATAATCGTAGACAGTCACGCCACAGCAATACATAGTGACTCTACCTGGGAGAAGAGTTTCAAAGGGTTCGAGGCGACGGGTTTGGGTATTGTAAATTTTTAAGGTCATCGACTTTATCTCAAACGGTGGGAATATCAATTATAATTGTGTCGGGTTAGGGGCATCACCATAAACTGCTTTTGGATCAAATGTTTTCTCAGTTTCAGTAAAAGTTAACTGTAGTGGTTGCTGGGAAGAAACAGCACTTTTTCCTGTAGGAATACTGCGATAAAAACAAGAACGATAACCCACGTGACAACTAGCTCCCGAACCAGCTACGACAACCTGCATCCAGAGACAATCTTGGTCATCATCAATGGTTAACTGCGCTACCTTTTGCACAAGTCCACTAGATTGTCCTTTATGCCATAGTTGCTGACGACTGCGACTATAATAGTGCGCTTCTCCCGTTTCAATGGTTTTAAGTAAAGCCTCTTCGTTCATATAAGCGTGCATCAGCACATCACCCGTGTAGACATCGGTGGTAACCACTGGAATCAAACCATTGCAGTCGAACTTGGGAGCAAGAAACAAACCTTCTTCTACTTGTTCTACTGAGGTTCTGGCACTAAATAGGGGATTCATATTGGCTCAACTTTTCAATTTTGATAATCATTATCCTGTGAAGTACCCCAACTAATTGCAAAACAATATAGTTGGATGGTCGCTCCAATCACTCTGAGGTGTCCTCAGAATGCTCAACCTTGCTTTCTACCCTCAAGAACTACTGTCCTTGATATATGGTGTTTCAACCATCTGCTTAGGGATAGATTTGGACACTTCCTGGCCTATATATCCATTAGAAGATTGTAGCAGATTTTCACCTTAATGTCGCAAGGAGGCTGACGCTATACTAATGTTAGCGAGAGAGAGGAATTGCGACCGATATATTAACACGAAGTACAATGAATAATATAATGATTAATAATCATCATCAGCAACACAAATTCCTTTACATTTAATACCATTACTGGCTGTTCTTTTACAATGAGGACATAAAATAGGGTCTTGGTTAGAGGAAGTTTCTAATATCTGTTGTTTCGTCGTTTTTTGCGACTTTTTTTGAGTGTTTTCTAAGGATGATATCATAATTTTTAAGTTAATTAAATGGTCAATATTTAATGGTTGTATGTCGAACAAAAAGACTATTATTTCTGTATTATAATAAAAAATCACCACACATCAATGTCAAGTTTTCTGAGTAACTCTGAATATAGAACCCAAGCACATCACAGCACAAAATACTATCCACAATGGCTTCTCGCCAAGGTAAGATATTGATTGAATGAACTATAATCCTCTAAGCTTAGGATAATAATATTCAGGAGATAAATAATTATGGCTACCCAAAAAACCGAAACTAACGGCACTCCAAGCGCAGAAACCCCAAAAACAACAACTACCAGCAAAACCACCACTCGTAGTAGTCGTTCTACAGCGACAGCAGAAAAGCAGAGTAGTGCCTTATCTGTTAAAGAAAAAACCAGTACAACTGCTCAAGGTATTCAACTCATTACCGAACCTGGCCTTCTTCCTGGAAACCGTCCAGTAGAAGCTAGTCATCTGAAGATAGTCAGTACCTATAAATCCGTTGGTGCTGCTCGTCCGGTTGCTGCTGGTGATATGGAAATCTCCAGTACCTTAACCATCTCTGGACAAAGACCAATCATGGTCAGTCATTTACAAGTCAGTGAAACCTATACCGTTATGGGTAATCGTCCCGTTGCTCCTAACGATATCGATGATCCAGCTTTATTAATGGGCTATCTTGATTAATTATAGAAAATCCCCAGGTGTTATAGAAATACCTGGGTTTATCCTCTTTAATCTTTCACTTTAAACACCGATATTTCCGTTTGTAAACTTTGTGCCGCATCGTTTAATCTTTCTAAGACAAGATGAGTATCGTGGAGAGAATAAGCGGTTTGTTCGGACCCTTCGCTTAACTGTTCCATTGCTTCACGGATATGTTGCGCACTGCGAGATTGTTCTTCCATGCTTTTACTAACTAATTCAAAGCGAGGAGTAATACTTTGCACTTGTTCGATCACCTGGGCAATTTGATGACTAATACTGCCCACATCTTGCACACTACTACTCACTTCTTTATTAAATTTATCCATTTCCATAACCCCCGTAGAAACGGCAGACTGCATTTCTTTGACCATCTGTTCAATTTCTAAGGTTGCTACTGCTGTTTGATCCGCTAAACGACGGATTTCTCTGGCAACCACCGCAAAACCGGCCCCATATTCCCCAGCTTTTTCCGCTTCAATCGCGGCGTTTAAAGATAATAAATTGGTTTGATCCGCTACTTTGGTAATAGTTAAGACCACACTGTTAATGTTGTGAGCTTTTTCACTCATAACTCCCAATTTAGAAGCAATAGAAGTAGTTGCTTCTGCCAGTTGACGCATGGTAGTTTCCATCCTCCCCAAATCATCTTGACCTTGATTTGCTGCGGTGGCCGTACTTTGGGAAAGTTCCGTAATTTGCTCCATTGTATTAACCAATTCTTCAGAAGTATTAGCAATTTCTTGTGCCGTTGTTGTCACCTCATTAGTAGAAGCAATTTGTTCCGTTAAAGTAGCTTCTAATTCTTTCCGAGAAGCAGCCATTTGTGTGGTTGAACTGGTAATAGCAATACCCGATTGTTGTACCTTAGAAATCAAAGAATTGAGGTTAAAAATCATGATTTTTAAAGCTTCTAGAAGTTGTCCTATTTCATCATTAGAAATCACCTCTACTTCTCCTGTCAGATTACCATTAGAAACCTCTTCTGCAAGTTGAACCGCCTGTCCTAAAGAGCGAGTAATGGTTCGAGTAATCCAGTAGCCTAAACTGATAATTGTAATAATACTAATGACGAACGTAATAGAAACAATGTTAACAGTATTTTGTTGATGTTGTTTCGCTATTTTAGCAGAATCTTGGGATAAACCAACTACCTGGTTAACGAGAGCAATATTTTTATCTTTGAGTCCATCTTGAGAAGACTGAACTCTGCTGCCAATATTTCTAGCAGAAGCGATGTCATTCCTATTAATTAAACTAAACACCTCCTCAGCCCCATTATTATAACTAATATGAGCTAGTTCGTAATCGTTCAAACTATTGGCGATCACTTGAAAATCACTTCTATCTTGTGAGTTATTAGCAAGATCTATTTGTTTACGAATGAGACTTTGGGAAGATTCGATCGCAGTACGAACACGACTTTGATTATTAAGAAAGTTAGTACGAGATTGATTAAAATTAGTTTTATTAGACGGGTTATCAACACTATTTAGTCCAGCAATATAAGCTTTCTCAAAGTTAAGCACTTGTTCTAGTTGATTTTCCTGCATTAAAATCAAATTTTGAATCAAAGACAAATCCTCTTCCGACATTTGCCTGACTTCGGCGTATAACTTAGACATTCCCACCCAAGTAACGATGGCACCGACTCCCATAATAAAAGCAGAAAATACCAACAGTCCCAATAACTTGGACTCGATAGTCATCGATTTGTAAAATTTCATCATATCAACCTTGAAGATTATTTAATCGTTGAATGCGATTTTTTAGTATAGCTGCCCCTTGTTTATCTCCTTTACTTTCTCTTAGTAAGGCTAAATGAACTAAAGCTTTGCGATAATTTGGCCGCAGGTAGAGTGCTTTCTGGAAACACCGTTGAGCTTCTTCTGGGTTATCTTGCGCTTGAGAAATTTCCCCCAACAAGACATAACCCTCAGCATCAATGGGATTTCGTTGGAGATAAGTTTGACAAGATTGGGTTGCTTCTTTTAATTTTCCCTGATTAGCGAATTGTTGGGCCATTTCTAGAGAAGAAACTGGGATTTTTTGTTTTGAGGATTTTGGCAGAGGGGGTGATGGTCTTTTTTTTGCTGACGATCGCCTGAGAGGTTGACAAGTTTGGCGTAAGTTTAAAGGAACTTTGGCCCTAGAGAGAGAAAGTTTTTGATAGGCAAAAGCTGAAGGATTGGACATAAAGCGAAAATTAGGACTTTTAATTAAGTTGGTTTCTACGGCACCAACGAATAATAATCCTCCTTCCCAGAGAAGACTGTCTAAGGTTTTGAGAACGCGATCGCGGGAAACCTGATCTAAATAAATCAATAAATGACGACAAAAAATGACATGATAGGGAGGATGATTCGCTGGCCAAGCAGACAGTAAATTTTTAGCAGAGAACTTAACTTGACGGCGAATTGAGGGGGCAATTTGATAACGGTTTTCCTCAACCTCAAAGAAATGTTGATAATCCACTTGATCGTAAGAACGAAAAGAGTTTTTCCCATAAATCCCTTTTTTAGCAATGGCTAACGCTTCTTGACTAATATCCATCCCTTCAACGCTAAATTGTCGTGAGCTTAAAGGAGAATTGAGTAACGTCATGGCAATGGAGTAGGGTTCTTCTCCTGTTGAACAAGGAACACAGAGTATTCTTAGGGTTTGTTGGGAAGCCGATCGAAGCCATTGAGTTTTAACATAGTGACTTAATAAAGAAAATGCCTCTCGATGGCGAAAAAACCAAGTTTCTCCAATGACGATTTCTTCAACCAATTCTTGAAATTCAGAGGCTGAAGATTGTAATCGTTGCAAATAATTTGATAGCTGATTGACACCACAAGCTTGTTGACGGATGTTGACTGCCCTAATTAACTGATGCTGACCAATTTTATCTGGGCCCAAACCGATTTTTTGTGCCAATAACTTCTTAATCCCTTGATAGTCTTGGTTCATCATTTTTGTCAGTGTGAGCGATTTTCTGATAACAACCAGTTTCTTTGGGCATCTGAGAGTAATTGATCAACTCGTAACCTTTGAATCATACCGTCTTTTTCAGGAATAATCTCTCCAAAGTAAGCTGCTACCTCAGAGGTGACTTCCTTGGATTTCCATTCGTTTTCTGATTTATACAGGGTGTCTGTTACTCGTTCTGCCATTAGTCCAAGGTAGCGGCTGGTGCCATCAGGCATAGAATAATTTACTATGATAATCCTTGTACTCAGACAATGACGACAGGGATATTCCCCAATTAAATAACATAAATCGATTGCTGGTACTATTTTACTACGATAGTTAAACACCCCGGCTACGTATTTTGGGGCTTGGTAGAGTTTTCTCAGTAGCACTTGTGGAATGATTTCCACGATCTTTTTACCATCGATGGCGTATCTTTCATCACCTAGATGAAATAACAGTAAGAGCATTTAGTGTTTATATCTCGGCTTTTATATTATCTATCATCCATATTATCCATTATTTTTTAATAATAAAAAATCTCTCTAGAAAAACTAGAGAGATAATCTTAAAATAAATTCCAATTGCCTTTAAAACAAGTTTTAGAAGTAAATTGATCCACCCCAGTAAGAATCTAATTTAGGTGCTACTAAAACATAGCCAGCAACATCATAAAGATCATCTTCGGTGAAGTCTCTTAACTCTGGATAGATGTCAGGACGAGTGACATTGACGTGAAATTCAGTGTAATCGTCTTCTCCATCGTAGCTGGTGGGTTGCTTCAGATAATCAACGATCGCTAACACATTATCACGAGGAGGTTCAGCCCCAGATAAGTCTTCTAGTCCAAGACTAACGTTATTATTGGTTTTGGTTTTCCCTTGTAAGTGACACTGGGTGCATTCGCGAATAAACAGTCTGTTACCATTGGTAATCTGTTGATCACTGAGAGTGGTCATTTGTCCACTTTCGCTTAAAGGGATAGTACGAGTTTCCTCGGTTAATTCTAAGGCACTGGCATTATGGATGGGAAATTGTAAAAAGAAGAAGACAGCAGCGATTGCCGTCAGGATGAGTCGTTTTACCATTGTT
>JBFRWO010000358.1:0-22396 GCA_051439625.1 Crocosphaera sp.
ATCTCCTGTTTAAAAACAGGAGTTTTGAACATTCCTTATTTTGTTATTATTCTAATTAACCCGATGATTATTATCAAAACGAATTCTAGTTCCGGCCCATTGTAACTTTTCTCGTAGGGTTTGATAGAAAGAATAATTTTCTCGCAAAACAATAAACCTCGCCATACAATTAGCCATTTTAACCGATACCCATTGACCGGGCCAAATAGAAGTAGCTAAAGAACTATCAGTCCATAACTTAGTATTTAATTCATAATCTCCTAAGGGCCAAATATTAACAATGGAACCCGGAGGAATGACAATGGGACGACTCGATAGACTTAAAGGACAAATGGGAGTAACGGCGATCGCATCCATTCCTGGGTGAATAATCGGCCCACTAGCTGAGGCAGTGTAACAGGTTGAACCGGTGGGAGTCGCTACTAATAAACCATCCCCTTGATATTGGTCGACAATTTCCCCATCCACTTCTAGTTCTAATATATCGGTCGGCATTCGATCAATACTCGCTGGTTTAATACACATCTCGTTAAGACAGTAGAAGCGATCGCTACTAGCTTCAGGAAATGTGCGATCGCCTTCACAGACCCGCGCTTCTAACATCATCCTCTGTAACATAGCATAGCGATCGTTTTGCAGACGATGCCAAACTTGTGCGGTATCCTTGAATAATTCAAAAGGTTCGGTCAAAAAGCCTAAATGTCCCCCCACGTTCACCGCTAAAATAGGAATACCTTCGGGGGCTAATTGTCTTGCAGAGGCTAAAATCGTACCATCTCCCCCCAAAACGATGGCTAAATCAATGTTTTCTGAAGCAGAGGACAGAAAGACAGGATAAGGGTTATCTTTATAGCCACTTGGCCCCATTAATACTTTACAATTAAGGACTTCTAGTTCTTTAGCGCAGCGTTGCGCCCATTTTTGACTGTCTGGGTCTCCTGCTTTATACGCGATGATAACTTGTTTGAGTTCCACTTTGATCTACTAGATAGGCATCTTCTTTTCATTTTGAACCCTAATGCTCTAGCATTGGAGAAACTTTAGCTACATTTTACGGAGGGTGATCATTGGTTAATTTTGATACATTACATATTTTTGAG
The DNA here is from genome assembly GCA_051439625.1 of Crocosphaera sp. Classification (GTDB taxonomy): domain Bacteria; phylum Cyanobacteriota; class Cyanobacteriia; order Cyanobacteriales; family Microcystaceae; genus Crocosphaera. Next base: position 1,101 of record JBFRWO010000358.1, read on the forward strand.
TTTTGATTATCTTAATAAGAAGGGCTAATTAGCCTAGTCCTGATTTGGATTGACTTACTATATAACTATAACTTATGAACCCTTTACGATTTGTGAATTATGTTTGGCCTGCTTTTATCAGTATGGTGATTTTAAGTGCGATCGTGGCTTCTTTACCCGATGTCCTAGCCAATGAACCATCAGTGACGAAAGTGGAAAACGTTGAACCCCTAGAAACCCCTACAGGAAACTGGCAAGATTTACAAGGGTTAGAAAGCCAAGACGATCAACAATGGTCTTGGGATATTGAAGAAAGCGACGGCATCATTTCTGAAAATCTTGAGTATGAAGTCTCCCCCGACCTTTCTAATGACTCTCCTGTTGTTGATGTTGAAAAAGAAGACGAAGACTGGGAAAATAGTAATCGAGGTGATCCGAAAAAAAGTGGGGGTTTAATACCTTTTGCTGAATTTTAGTCATGTTTTAACCATTGTTAATCATTAACTACTATACTTGAGCTTAAGATACTGAGCCTCTTTTTAAAATTGTTTTGACTTACTTTTCACACATTTCCAATAATAATCATGTATAAAAAAATCCTGTCATTTATTCTTTTTTCAGCCATTGTAGGAACTAATTTGCCTGTCATGGCACAAAATAACCTCCTAGAATCTTATCGCTGGAAAAATAGACTTTTATTAGTATTTGTTCCCCAATTTCAAGACCAACGCTTAACAAGCATAAAACAAACATTACAAAGAGTAGAATGCGAGTTTGAAGATCGAGACTTATTATTAGGTGTGTTGACACGCAATGCACCTAGTCGCATTGGAGATGATCTTATTTCCTCCTACGATGAAGCAGAATTGAGACAAGAATATGACATTAAATCTAATCAGTTTGCTGTCATTTTAATTGGTAAAGATGGAAAACCCAAAAATCAATTATCTGAAGTACCACAAATAGAGAAAATTTTTGCACAAATTGATACTATGCCTATGCGTCAACAAGAAATGTCTGAAACTTCTAATCAGTGTAATTAGTCCGCGTTTAATTTCTTCACTGCTATAATTACCTATTGACAAAATAAGTCTTAATTATCTATACTAATAGATTGTGTGAACTCTAGCTACTTTTTAGAATTTTGGCTAACGTAATTGTAATCGGCGCTCAATGGGGTGACGAAGGAAAAGGGAAAATCACGGACTTATTGAGTCGTTCGGCGGATGTAGTGGTACGCCCCCAAGGAGGGGTTAATGCAGGCCATACAATCGTTGTACAGGGACAAACCTTTAAACTACACCTGATCCCCTCAGGCATTTTATATCCCGAAACAGAATGTATTATTGGTTCGGGGACGGTAATTGATCCGAAAGTGTTACTGGAAGAATTACAACAACTTAAAAACCTGAATGTGGCAACGGATAACCTGTTTATTTCCCAAACGGCCCATGTCACCATGCCCTATCATCGTCTCTTAGACCAAGCATCAGAACAAAGACGAGGGGAAAAGAAAATTGGCACAACTGGCCGGGGTATTGGCCCAACCTACGCCGATAAATCAGAAAGGACGGGTATTCGTGTGGTTGATTTAATTAACCCCGATGAACTCAAAGAGAAATTAGAATGGACAATTAATTATAAAAACGTTATTTTAGAAAAGCTTTATAATCTCGATCCCCTAGATCCACAAGTTGTTGTTGAAGAATATATTGATTATGCAGAACAACTAAAACCCTATGTGGTAGATAGTTCCCTGAAAATCTATGAAGCTATTCAACAAAAAAAGAACATTTTGTTTGAAGGGGCCCAAGGAACTTTATTAGACCTAGATCACGGGACTTATCCCTATGTTACCTCTTCCAATCCTATCGCAGGTGGAGCTTGTGTGGGATCGGGGATTGGCCCAACAGTGGTGGATAGAGTGATTGGTGTAGCTAAAGCCTACACAACTCGGGTAGGAGAAGGCCCTTTTCCCACGGAATTACACGGGAAAATAGGGGAACAATTGTGCGAGCGCGGGGCAGAATTTGGGACAACTACCGGCCGTCGTCGTCGCTGTGGTTGGTTTGATGGGGTGATTGGTCGCTATGCGGTACGAGTCAACGGTTTAGACTGTTTAGCTATCACTAAATTGGATGTCCTGGATGAGTTGGCAGAGATTAAAGTCTGTGTCGCTTACGATTTAGATGGTAAACGTTGTGATCATTTCCCTAGCAACGCCAGTGAATTTGCCCGTTGTACTCCTATCTACGAAACCTTACCGGGATGGCAAAAATCTACGGAAAACTGTCGTAAATTAGAAGATTTACCCAAGGAAGCCCTAGATTATCTTAAATTCTTAGCTGAATTGATGGACGTACCCATTGCGATCGTTTCCTTGGGGGCAAGTCGGGATCAAACTATTATCGTTGAGGATCCTATTCATGGGCCAAAACGCGCCCTGCTTACCAGCAATCAATAAACTTAATTAACACAAACAAAGTGAGTAGTTCTTATGTCTTTATCTATTGAATGTCAAAAACGCCCCGAAAATGCTAAAGGTAATGCCTTACGTCGTGAAGGTTTAATTCCTGCGACCTTATACGGTCATAAGGGGACAGAATCTATGCAATTAGTTGTCAATCAAAAGGAAGCAGCTTTAATGCTTAGAGGAGTGACGGTTGATGAAACAGTGATCGATGTTAATATTCCTGATTTATCTTGGAATGGTCAAGCAGTTATCAAGGAAATACAGGCGCATCCTTGGAAACGCAATCTTATTCATCTTAGCTTCTGTTCCGTTAAACCTGACGCTTAATGATTAATCAATTAACTAAGAGAGGTTAACTGTTGTTAACCTCTTTTTTGTGTCTTTTAGTAAAGATAGTTAAATTTATAATAAAAAAGACTATCTCATCAAACGGAATTCTTAATAGAGTAGTATCTTAGAAATAGTTAAATCATCATTTCCAAAAATCCGTTAATTAAACTGCTCAATCTAAATAATGTATAAATCACTGTTTAATGGCATTGGATGTAGAAAGTTTCAGGGTTGACTCAGTTTATCGATTGAGGGATAAATAGCCTTATCCTAATGAGAAATGAAAAGCTAAGTTGAGTTTTGGTCGTTTTAGAGGCTGAATAGAAGTTACCCATATTTTTAAGAAACTTTTGTTCGGAGCTTCTCAAAACCTTACTTAACCTGAGTTCGGAGTTAGGAGTTAGGAGTTAGGAATTGGAACTTTATAAGCAAAGAATCAGTGTTTGAGACTTTTGATTTTGACAAGTTCTTTATAAATTTCCTTATAGTCGAACTCACGTTGCTTAAGAACCCTTTAAACCCTGTGAAAACGGATTTATTACAAGAATTAAAGTAATCTTGCAGTTAAGCTAATGAGGATTTGACTGTTATTAAATGACTTCAATGACAGCAAAAGGGAGTTAGATATGAGTGCAATATTTAATGAAACACTGATTTTTGATCAAGAACAAGGAAACTCAGTGGCATTGGTTGTCAATGGTGACGAGTTTTATGCACGCTACGAAACAGAAGATGGTTACACAGTTGTTTATGATAGTGACTTGGGACAATTTTGTTATGCCATTTTGTTAGAAGGGATGTTTGCCTCGAGTGGTATCCCCATGTCCCAACAACCCCCTATGGGTGTTCGGCGACATCTAAAAGAATCAAGTTCTGTCAGAAACGCAAAATTTCAACAACGTTATGACCAACTAAGACCAATAGAAACAGATATCAATCCTCATATTTTCAGAGGAAGAGGACGTAACAACGGTTTGCTAACCGGTCGTCGTGTCAGCCAAGGTAAAGTCAAGGGTTTAACTGTGTTAGTTGAGTTTACTGACGTGACCACAGATGTCACAAAAGCTGAAGTAGAAGACTTACTCAATGGGGACAACTATCGGGAAAATGGTAACTTTTGTTCAGTACGGGAGTATTTTCGTTTGATGTCCGGTGGCAAACTAGATTACACGAATGTAGTGGTAGGACCCATTAAGTTGAGTCGTAATCGTAGCTATTACGAAAATAATTCTTTGGTGAAAGAGGCGTTAGACAAAGCGGTGAATCAATTTGGCATCAATCTTTCTGACTTTGATTCTAATGGAGATGGTGTTATCGATGCCATAAACTTTATGTATGCTGGCCGTACCGTTTATCAAGGATATCTTTGGCCTCATAATTTCTTCATTGACTTGTCCTATGGCAACATCAGAACTCACTTTTATATGATCACAAGTTTGGGACGGCGACGGGTTGACCTCAGCATCGGCACTTTTTGCCATGAGACGGGACATTTACTGTGTCGTTGGCCCGATCTTTACGATTATGGCAACCGTGATGGTGATTTTGAGAACAGTGCAGGGATGGGTCGCTATTGTTTGATGGGTTCTGGAAATCATAATAACAATGGTCGTACTCCTTCCCCTGTATGTGCCTATTTGAGGGACTTAGTAAATTGGACTGAGCAAACCATTTCTTTGAACGCCCCTGGTGTCTATGAAGCTCGACAGGGTGACTATGGAACGATTTTGCGCTATGAAACCGATAAACCTAATGAATATTTCCTCATCGAAAACCGCACCCAGTTAGGACTAGATGCTCATATCCCTGATACCGGTTTAGCTGTTTATCATTGTGACACTATGGGGTCAAATGAATGGCAAGGAGGAACCCCTGAACGTCATTATCAATGCGGTTTACTACAAGCAGATGGCCACCTAGATTTGGAAAATAATCGCAATCGCGGAGATGCCGGAGACCTATTTGATCAGGTGAGGGGTGTGGCCTTATCAGACAGCACTGAACCCTCTTCGCGAGAATGGGATCGTTCTGATTCGGGTTTGATTATTGCCAATCTTACCATGCCTGGAGAAATCATCCGCTTTGAAGTAGGGCAACTGCCACCGATGATTACTAAAACTATCAAAGCAGATCTGTTGATTCCTGATTATCAACCTCTAGGGGTTACCAGTTCTCTTGACATTTCTCAACGGGGAAAAGTTAAGAATATTACAGTTAGTATAGACATTACCCATACCTATATTGGTGATTTGCGAGTGGAACTGGAAGCTCCCTCCGGGCAAGTCGTTGTGCTTCATAATCAAACGGGTAGCTCACAAGACGATTTACGAGAGACCTATAGTTCGGATGATAGTCTATCCGTGTTCATGGATGAACCTATTGAAGGAATTTGGCAACTTCATGTTCGAGATTTACTACGCCGTGATACGGGAAAACTCAATCAATGGAACCTTGCGATCGAGTATGAACCTAGGGAACAGGTTATCTCAAAAGATCAGCACCAACAAATGGCAATGGAATACTGCTCTGTTAAGCTCGAAACGGTCTAGTTAAGGGAGGTGTGGGGAGAGTAAAGCTTGACATATGCTTTTCTCTTCCTACCCTTCGCCCTCTTCCCTCTCATCCCTCCTTCTCCCAAATTTTGCCTCCTGCCCTCTGCCTCAAACCAGTAACTTAAGATACCTTGAGATCCCTTGAAAGGTCAGCAATCATACCCAAAAGGCAAAAGCAGCCAAACCCATAAACACAATAGGCACTAACCATTTTAAAATATCATCTAAATATAAGGCTAAATCACGATAGCCCCCTGCAACTAAGTTAATACTGGTAACAGATTCTACTAACGCAATAAACACCAATAACATTGACCCCACAATCACTTTATCTTCTGCGGTGAGATAATTCATTTTGGGGAGTTCTTGTCGTAAAATAAACTGATAAGTAATTAAACTGACCATTGTGGCAGTAGCTAGGGTAATTTGTGGAATAATTTGTGTTGGCTCTAACCAAAAAACTAAGTCTGACATAAATACAATTAAAGCCACAGGGAACAGCACTCGCCAAGCATAAAAACTGGAGTGTCTTTTCACTTTTATTTGATAGTCAAATCTAGCATAATCTTGTTGTTCTGGTTGTAAATAATGGGCATGACTATGGGTACTCAGTCCAACAATAGACCAATTAACCAAAGAAATTTCAGGACTAATGCCATTGAGTTCTTCTGCTTCAATAAAATGGATTTCTTCGGGAGAATGACTAAAAGATATTAGTTCAATTTTAATAGTTTGTTCATCAAAAGGAAATCGCCTTAAGTTTAGACTGGTAGATAAGTTTCCATAAAATCGTTGTCTATAAGTAACAATTCCCTGAGAATTTACATGAACAATTTCTTCTAACTCTTTGTCTAAATGACGTTGATTGATAATGTGTAGGTTAGGATGCCAAACTTCCTCTAGTTTGCACTGATAAGGAGCAAGATTAGTGTTAGACAAAGCAGAATCTAAACGAGCATCATACCACTGTAATCCTAGATAAAAATCAATATAAACTGTTTGCTCTACTTCATTAATTTTTGCTAAATCTAAAGTATAAATTCCTACTAATATTTGTGTAATTTCTGGATCATCATTGGGTCTAGGAATAGCTTGGTCGTGGGGGATAAACCAATGCTTTTTTTTATCCTGAGTAACAGCCATTTGTATTCTTCCAGGGAAGCAAATTTCATGAATTCGTAACAAGTAAGCTAACTCAGTATTCGCGTCAACGACTGAGTAAATCTTACCTCTAACTAACATAATAAACTTTAATTTTAATCAAAGCTAAAAATTTTATATTTAATTTTAAAACTGAAATTACTGAGTTATTTTTTCGAGAAATAGTGTCTTATTTTACAGCAATTTTTATTGATATAGATTAGAATTTCACCTGTAAATTTTCCGTTCGATTTGTTACTTATTCTATCCTATTTGTGAGCTAATATTGCTGGCGATGTATCCTTATATAATTGACTACAATCTATCCCTGATGTTAATATCGAAAAAACTCCCACTCCGCCACCGAAGGTGCGCGTAGCGTCCTCCGAACTCCGTGCCACCGAACTCAGGTTGCCTACATCCCATAAGTAAAACACGGGATGCTATTTTTTCAGCTTGCCGTAAAATTTTGATAGGATAAGAGTATTATTTTCTCTCTCACCGTAAATCTATGCCTAGAACCCAACGTAATGATAATTTTATCGACAAAAGCTTTACGGTAATGGCAGATATCATCCTCAAAATTCTGCCGGCCAACAAAAAGGCTAAAGAAGCTTTTGTCTATTATCGAGATGGTATGTCAGCCCAAGCAGACGGGGAATATGCCGAAGCTTTAGATAACTATTATGAAGCACTAAAATTGGAAGAGGATGGCAACGATCGCAGTTTCATCCTTTACAATATCGGCATTATCCACGCTAGTAATGGGGAACACGAAAAAGCCCTCAATTATTATGAAGAAGCGGTTGACTTAAACCCCCAAATGCCTTCGGCTTTAAATAATATTGCTGTTATCTACCATTATCAAGGGGAACAAGCTAAGTCAGAAGGCAAGAAAAACGAAGCGGAGGCTTTGTTTGATAAAGCAGGGGAATACTGGAAACAGGCTATCCGTCTTGCCCCCAATAACTACATTGAAGCCCAAAATTGGCTGAAAATTACAGGACGCTCGGAAATGGATGTCTTTTTCTAAAGCAAACTACAGGAAACTTTTATGTTAGATACTGAACAAGTTCAAAAGATCGCCCATTTAGCTCGTTTAGAGATTACCAACGCAGAAGAAGAACAATTTGCAGGTCAATTAAGCAGCATTTTAGACTATTTTGAGCAGTTAAGCGAGTTAGATACAGAAAATGTTGCACCCACTACTCGCGCTATTGAGTTAAGCAATATCACCCGTCAGGATAGTTCCGAGGTTTATGGCGATCGCTCTTCTTTATTAGAACAGGCCCCAAACCCAGAAGGAGAGTTTTTTAGAGTTCCCCAAATTCTCAACACCGATGAAGAATAATTAAAGACCCCGTTGTTAATTACGGGGTCTGATTATAATATTTTTATGTTATAATAGTTAATGACTTGGACCTACGCAATTACAACGCCCAAACCTTGTCAGGACCGGAAGGTAGCAGCAATACGGGATGCTTGTGATAGGCGTGGACTCCGAGTCTTTTTAGTGGGTAAAAATTTTTATAAAGTTTTTTATTATAGAATTTCCGTATCATATTAAGAGATATTTGTCAAGTAGGTCAAGCAATGACCCATGAGGAAATAGACCACAAGCATGGCAGCAGCAGCTAAAGCGACTAAAGTGCCTGCTAACATCAGGGAAAACTCTTGATTATCGACGGCCTCCTGCATCAAATGCAGTGACCAAGCAACTAGGGCAACGTCAAATATTAAAATAGGTATCAACATATTTTAAAAAATGTTAACTTTCATTTCTATTTTAATACAGATTTCCAAGGTGACAAGGAAAAATCTTAAAAAATTAAGCTTTTCTAAAGATGTGATCAGGACTACTACGGACGGGAATTTGCTGCTTTTTGAGATAATTTTTGACCTCAGCAATGGTTAATTGCCCGTAATGGAGCAAAGAAGCGAGTAAAGCTGCTTCTGCCTTCCCTTCTGTCAATGCTTCGTAGATATGTTGACAGTTTCCTGCTCCTCCGGAGGCAATAACGGGAATTTCTACCTGTTCAGCAATAGTACGGGTTAACTCTAAATCGTAACCGGCCTGGGTTCCATCACCGTCCATACTGGTGAGTAAGATTTCTCCGGCACCTCTTTCTTCCATTTCTAAAGCCCATTTTACGGCATCAATGCCAGTATTTTCGCGTCCTCCGCGAACATATACATCCCAACCTGGGTTATTCTCGTCTTGACGGCGTTTAGCATCAATTGCCACTACAATACACTGTTTACCAAAGCGATCGCTGGCCTGATTAATAAAGTTAGGATCTCTAACAGCAGATGAGTTGACGCTCACTTTATCGGCACCGGCTCTTAACAAAAGTTTAATCTGTTCTAAGGTTGAGATTCCTCCCCCTACTGTCAAGGGGATAAACACTACTTCTGCGGTACGGTAAACTACATCAATGATGGTGTCTCGTTGTTCGTGGGTTGCGGTGATATCGAGAAATACTAATTCATCGGCTCCTGCATCATTATATACTTTTGCTAGTTCTACGGGGTCTCCTGCGTCTTGCAGGTCAACAAAGTTGATTCCTTTAACTACACGGCCTGCATTAACATCTAAACAGGGTAAGATTCTCTTGGCTAACATTGATTAGGTTTTTTTGGTTTATTGGTATTACTGTAGTGTATGTTGGCATAATTTTGTGACATTCCTGAGAAAATTTTTGATTAATTTTAAGTTTAATACTTTAAGATAATAAACATTGATTTACTGTTTTTTCTTCTTAGCATAATTATAAAATTTTTCGTAGGGTTCAATAGTCGTTGACTCCTACAATATAAATGTCTGTAGTCTAAGTTGATGAAAATTGTATTAGGTTCTTATTTTGGTGCAAAAAATGATGAAAATTTTTGATTCTTTGAAAGAAACTGAACTGTTACGAGTGAGTGATGGTAAGACAATTACTTTTTTAAATGATTGTAAATTAGATTCTCGTTTATTGGTCTTACTTTGGTCACAATTAGGTGATTTTGATACCCTAGAATATGCTTGGTGGTTGAATAAAAAATCTTCAGAAATTATCGCTAATAATATCACAATTAGAGCTATTGGAATAGGCGATCGCGACTCGGGTTTAAAGTTTTGTAAATATACTAATTTTCCTCAAGAAAACTTATTTGTTGATCCTGATGCAAGCATTCATAAAAAACTGAGTTTATATGAAGGTTTAAGCTGGAATATTCCAGCACTTAATCAGAGTCAAAATGCTTGGGTAAATTTAATGTTAATGTGTGCAGGTATTGGTAGTAAAGGAACCCTTAAAGAAGTATTGAGGGGATATACTGGGGATAAAAAAGCACCTCAATTAATTGATAATGAAGAGGTGGTTGATACGAATCTTTTGCCACCCTTAAAAGGTTCATTTTTTAACGTAGCAGGTGGGGAAAAATTTCAGCGTCCTTTTGAGTTAGCAACTTTAAGATTACGGAACATGACAGAAGTATTGAGTAACTGGAAAACTTATGTTCCCAATGCTGCTTATTTAACCCAACGAGGAGCAACATTTTTGTTTAATGAAAATGGAGAGTTATTATATGAACATCGAGATCAAGGAATACTTGGTTTTGCTGAAAATATGAGTAATCCTTTATCATTTTTATCCCTTAATTCTTAAAGAAAATTCTATGGGGGCTTCATAGTATTAAGCCCCTACAGAGTTTTTCAACAATATTCCATATCTGGGAAAAATGTTATAATTATTCATTATTGAATTATCAGTATTCTAAATTATAAATTCTAAAAATGCTTTGTATTAATCCTAATTGTCCCAATCGCAAACATTCAGATGATGATGTATTTTGTCTTAGTTGTGGTTCAGAATTATTATTAAATGGAAGATATCATGTCACTCGTTTATTGAGTGATAAAAGAGGGTTTGCTTTAACGTCAATATTTTTTCTTATATTAATGTGAATAATCCACTTCAACAAAAAATTAATGATGCAGTTAACTCAGATAAGCCTCAGAAACAATTAGAAGGAATAGTTGCTAATGCTATAATAGAGGCAGGGATTACAGTGATTAGTTTTAATCAAGAGTTTGGAGTTAATGGAGAGATTGGAGAAATAGATATAGAAACACCTTTAGCTATCATAGAGGTTACAACTCAATCTTCTAGAAAACTGAAACAAATTCAAAAATTACTATTTAATTCTATTATCAACCCTACTCACAAATCTGTAATTCTCTATGCCCCTAATTATAAAACAACTCCTAGTCAAGATATTGTTAATGCTGGAGCATATTTAGCTAAAAATATTACAGAACTTTTAGAAGTATTACACCATTTAGGAGAATAGTCAATGCCAGAATCTATTTCTTTAATATCCAACCAGAAAATTACTCATGATGAGTTTATTATGTTTCTCAAAAAGTTAGATGTATATCTTTATCCTGATCAAATATATGATGGTAGATTAAGTCAAAATAACTGTCATGTTTGGATAGTTTTAGATAATAGCGAGATTGAAAATTTTGATGAATCTGAAATAAAATTAATAACCGAAAAATTAGGTAATTCTCCTAAAATACATATTTTACTAGATGTTAGTAAAAATCCTGGTAGTTTAGAATTAGCTTGGGAGTTTATCACCTATTTTGATCAAAAATATAATTGTGTTGTTTATGACTCCAATAATAAAATTTATTCACCTCAAGAAATTTTTGAATTGAATTAGATTAAAATACACAATATGTTAATAACAGCGAGAATTTCAGAACAAAGCTTAATCCTTATGCTTATTGATTTTAGATTTAAAGATTTCTTCTACTTCTTCATAAGACATCTCGTAAGGATAGGGATAAGTTTTAGCATTAGGGTTACGACGTTTAATAAACAATTCCCGAATTGCTTCATCATCTGTTGGATGAGATAAGACATATTTTTTTAATTCTTTACGAGTCATTTCTTGAAAATTAGGTTTATTCATTTTCACTAAACTCCCATTGTCCGTTTTCAAAAATAATTATTTCTAAGCTTTCTTCTCTACCAGCAATAATAAATATATATTTGTTTAATGGATCAAATCTAAATAACCATACAGGTTGCAAGAGATTAGATAAAAGCTGAGACAAGAAAACAAGTGTATTTTTTTGCTTTTCAGTAGGCAAGATTATGCTCCAAGTATTGTGGTAGTTTGACCTGCTTATATAGTATTATATAACATTTCTCGGATCAATGAGGTACACTTATCTAGAAAAGTCTGTCCCTCATTCACAACTCAAATGTAAAAGACAATAAATAATTAATTTAAGATGATAATATTTGTTAAACTGAAAGAATATACAATCATCAACCTAAAATTAATACTATGTCTCAACGTCCTATTTATTTAGATAATCATGCGACAACCCCAATGGACAAACAGGTATTAGAAGCAATGTTACCCTATTTTACTGAACATTTTGGCAACCCTTCCAGTATTAATCATCTCTATGGTTGGGAAGCAGAAGCAGCAGTTAAAAAAGCGAGAGAAACTATCGCTAATTCCATTAATTGTACTCCCGAAGAAATATTTTTTACCAGTGGTGCAACCGAAGCAAATAACTTAGCAATAAAAGGAGTTGCCGAAGCTTATTTTAGTCAAGGACAACACATAATTACTGTTAAAACTGAACATAGGGCAGTATTAGATCCCTGTAAATATTTAGAAAAATTAGGATTTGAAATAACCTATTTACCTGTCAAAAAAGATGGAATAGTCGATTTGGAATTATTAGAAAAAAGTATCCGTCCTGAAACAATATTAGTGTCAGTAATGACAGCTAATAATGAAATAGGTGTCCTACAACCATTAAAAGAGATAGGAAAAATTTGTCAAAAAAAAGATGTTTTATTTCATAGCGATGCAGCACAAGCAATCGGAAAAATACCTTTAGATGTCAAAGAAATGAACATCCATTTACTATCACTAACCGCCCATAAAGTATATGGTCCAAAAGGTATCGGTGCATTATATATTCGTCGTCGAGATCCAAGAGTAAATATTGCCCCACAATTACACGGTGGAGGACAAGAAAAAGAGATTAGATCCGGAACATTATATACACCCCAAATAGTCGGATTTGGCAAAGCTATTGAATTAGCATTAGAGGAACAAAAAATAGAAAATAAACGTCAAAGTGAACTAAGAAATAGATTACAAAAACAACTTTTAAACTTAGAAGGAATACATATTAATGGACATCCCACACAACGACTACCAGGTAATCTTAATGTTAGTATAGAAGGAGTTGATGGAGCGGCCTTATTATTAGCTTTACAAGGTACTGTTGCTCTTTCTTCTGGTTCAGCTTGTACCTCAACCACCACAAAACCCTCTCATGTTCTCAAAGCACTGGGTCACTCTGATAAACTAGCTTATAGTTCCTTAAGATTTGGCTTAGGTAGATTTACAACTAGCCAAGAAATTGATATTGTAGGTCAAAAAATTATTGAAACAATTAAATCTTTACGTCAAGCAAATATTAACCATTAATTCTTTGTTTTATGAAAATTATTATTGACTCATCATGAACTCTATATTCTCAAAGAAATCTTCGGAAATAGATTCAGCTTGAAAACAGTTGCATAATTTGGTGAGTTTGCTATAGTAGATGTCACTGATATAAGCTTCGCTCAAATTAACATCAATTAGGTGACTATCTGTTAAATCAGTCTTATTAATCCGAGTGCCTTTAACAGAAACATTGCGTAAATAAGCCTCACTGAAATCAGTTCTTTCTAAACAAGCGTTATCAAGGTCACTATTCTCTATTAAAGTACCATGAAAATTTGCTTCTTTTAAGTTAGCATTGATTATATGAGAATTGTTAAGCTTAGCTTGATAAAAATTGGTACGGTAGAGATTACAATCAGCAAGGTTAACATCTTTAAAAATAGCTCTTTCTAGATTAGTTCCTTGTAAATTTGCTCCTTGTAAATCAACCCCTAAAAAATCAATATCTTCTAGATTTAATCCACTCAAATCTGAACCACTCAGGTCAATATAAGCAAAATGTCTTTTCCCTAAAGTATACCTCTGTTTGAGTTCGCTTAATCTTAACCTGAGCATTCTTCACTCCTCAATAAAAGTTAATAAAAAAACACTTTTAGTACCAATTTAGCAATCATTAATAATATTTGTCAATACAATCATGCAATGATAACTTTAAGAAAATGCAAAATTTTCATCAAAGAAAGAGAATTTCAGAAAAAACTGTACTAATGTTTACTTATTACCACAAATAAAGCAGATTAATCATAGATTAAACATTAACATTACTGAACTTCCCAAACTTCCCACACCCCCACACCCCCACACTCCTCGAACTCACTCAACCGAAATAATCAAAGGTCTAGCGTTTAGGTTATATTCGGGTTAAAATGATAAATAGTTGTGCCGAGAGCCTAAAAAATCTAGGCAACCATGCTTCCCTAAATTGTTAGGGAGACACTTGCAAAGCGCAACCCTTGAAAGTTAATCCAGCAGGATTAATTAGCTAAAATCAGAAACATCGATAAAACACTAACGTCTTTATCAAAGTCACGAACTCATAACTGTCCACCTAGACAGCGTCTTAATATATAATGTCAACGAAGCGCAAGTTTATTCTTAAGGATTTTCCAAAATATTGAATAAACCCTCTTGTTGTTAAACGGGTAGAGACACCCGAAAACACCAAGGAATGTCCCCCTATGGGATAAGTCAGTACCATGAGCCAACTGACATTAGGTTAAGGATAAGAATGAGTCGAGTTCACCACTGTTTTTGCTTGACTTGATCCGTCAAAATGTTTAGTCCTAAACAGTTTTTCAAGGAATTTAAGCCAAAAATTCAGGAATTATAACCTGCCATCGTCTCTTACAAAAGTTTGAGGGAATTGAATGCCAAAACAAATCATTATCGCAGAACAACACCACATAGCTGCCGTCTTTTGGGAAGATCAAATACAAGAATTAGTAGTTGCTACCGGAAACCAACAGGTTAGCGACATTTTCTTAGGAGTAGTAGAAAACGTCATCCCAGGAATTGACGCAGCCTTTGTTAACATTGGAGATGCCGAACGAAACGGCTTTATCCATGTCACCGATTTAGGTCCGTTACGTCTCAAACGCAGTGCCGGTGCCATTACCGAACTTTTAACCCCCCAACAAAAAGTTCTCGTTCAGGTCATGAAAGAACCCACCGGCAACAAAGGACCAAGATTAACCGGCAATATTAGCCTTCCTGGACGTTACCTAGTATTAATGCCCCACGGCAAAGGAGTTAACCTTTCTAGACGTATCCGTAACGATGACGAACGGAGTCGCTTGAGGGCCTTAGCCATCCTCATCAAACCAGCCGGCATGGGAATATTAGTCCGTACCGAAGCCGAAGGCAAAGCCGAAGAAGCGATTATGGAGGACTTAGAATTTTTACAAAAACAATGGGAGTCAATCCAAGTTCAAGCCACCTCAACCCGCGCCCCTTCCCTGTTAAACCGTGACGATGACTTTATTCAACGGGTGTTACGGGATATGTACAGCGCTGATGTTAACCGCATTGTGGTAGATAACCCCAACAGTGTCAAACGAGTCAAACATCATCTTATGAACTGGAGTGGGGGAAGACCCCCCGAAGGAGTCTTGATTGACCACCATCAGGAATCAATGTCCGTTTTAGACTATTTCCGGGTCAATGCTGCGCTCAGAGAAGCTCTAAAACCTAGAGTTGATTTACCTTCTGGGGGATATATCATCATCGAACCCACCGAAGCTTTAACCGTCATCGATGTTAACTCAGGTTCCTTTACTCGTTCCGCCACCTCACGAGAAACCGTCCTCTGGACCAATAGCGAAGCAGCCACCGAAATCGCCCGTCAGTTAAGATTGAGAAACATTGGAGGGGTGATTATTGTGGATTTCATCGATATGGACTCCCGACGGGACCAACTTAAATTACTAGAACATTTCAACCAAGCCCTAAAAGTCGATAAAGCTAGACCCCAAATAGCCCAACTCTCAGAACTGGGATTAGTAGAATTAACCCGTAAACGCCAGGGGAAAAACGTTTATGAATTGTTTGGGGAAACCTGTCCCCAGTGCGGTGGGTTAGGTCATTTAGCCCATCTTCCCGGAGAATCCAAATTAGTAGCCCTGGAATCAGTGTCTGCCAACCCTCTTCCTGTTCCTATACCGGCCTCCACCACGAAACCAGTAGAAAAACCCTCAGAAGCCAATAATAGCGGTTTTGACTCACCCTTTGAAGATGAAGATAGCGATAATTCCGATCAACTAGAATTGTTACATCACCCCAGTTATCAGGAGCAAAATAATAACGCCAATAACCGTCGTCGTCGTCGTCGCCCCATCACACAAACCCCGAATTTAGTCAATAAAGAAGAGACACCCAGCCCCAGTAAACCCGTTAATAATGTGGCGGTAAAAGAGACCGAAGAGAACAACGAATCTAGTAGCGAAAATCGCAGGGAGAGAGTTCCTAGACATTTGCGCCGTGAGGAGGTTCCTGTAGAACGGGTTTCTGTAGAAATGACCCCCTTAGAACAAGATGTTTACGCCTTGATGGGAATTTCTCCCTTGGTTCGTGTTGAGCAAGAATTTAAAGATCCCAAATCTGTTTTGGTTTCTGTCAAATCACCAGAGGGGTTGGAAAGAAAAAAAATTACAAAAATGCCTCAAAAGAATGAACAAATAGAAACAGAAACGGAAATAACAGCCCCTAGTCAAAAGCAAATGGTCATTGATTTAACAGGAACAAAAAATAATAGTCCCACAGAATCTCCCACAATAGAAGAAGCTACGGAAACAAAAAATAATGATGACAATGATATTAATAGCGACATCACTGAAGCTTCTGGCGAAGATGATGTTAAACCAGTTGTTCGTCGTCGTCGTCGTCGTTCTTCGGCTAAAGATTCCGATGAATAATAATTAATAAATATAATCCCACGTCTTTGTCTTCGTGGGATTCTTTTTCAGAGTTTTTATAGTTTTAGTCTAGTTGAAGATACGGAGAAACTGCATATCAACAGTTAATAATTAAGTCTCCACAACTAACTCAGAGTCTTTTAGGAAAACTGCAAATCCCTATTTTTCTAACTTCCTGAAAATTCGTGATAATTTCAGTGTTGAGAATGGGAACAATAGAAACAAGGGGTTGTGATCATTCTTCAACTTTTTTTCCAAATAATCCCTTGTTAATTTGGTTATGATAGCAATGTTGGGTTAATGAATCTAGTAACTATTATTGGTTTTCTATCACAATTGTAATTGAGATAGAAAAAAATCAATCAAAAAAAAATTAACCATTAAGACAAACTTTTGTCTATGATGTTACTAGCATTATTTAGCGAAAACATTGAAAATATTGTGTCATTTTTGACAAATCCCATTCTCTTATCAAAACTGTTCCCTTATTAATGTAATAAGGAATACTATCATGAATGTAACAGATTATACCATTAAGAACTTCGTCTTAGTCTGTGGTTCTTCCGAGTCTATTTCTCTTTCTAAATGGTTAAAATTTCCAGGGAAAAAAATATTACAAATTTTAAGAAATTACCTGGAACATCAAGAAATTAGCGATCGCACCTTTGCCCATCGTCTTTGTCGTCTCATTCCTGCTCAATGTCCTTTTGAAAGGAAAATTAAGTTTTTTGGTCATCTATTAGTCAGTATTCCCCCTCTGTGCAAACTTAACCCCTTATACGATGATTTAATGGCTTTACGCTTCCGCGCCCTTTGTTATCTGGCTGAAGAATGGGGAGAAGATATTAGTCAATATTGTTAACAACTAATACTAATGTACCCAAAAGCTCTCAAAATAGTGTACTATGCCTATAGTTACCTAATTTTTGAGAGCAATAGCTATGGCCATTATTCCCCTGAAAGCGTGGTATTTAGGGCAATATGAACCGTTACGGGAGGTGATTAAGCGGACTCCTGACTTACGTTTAAACCGTAATAGTTTACTAAAATCTGCTCTGAGAGCCGATTTTTTGGACGATAAAGAGGTTATTCAACAGTCTGAGTGGTTTCAGAACTATTTGGAAGGGGAAACCGTAGAATTTTATATAGAAGGCAGTGGCGGTTATACCATTGCTAACCTGGATCTTGTTTCCCAAGAATTGTACTTGAGTAAGCAAGATATTGCCGCAACCCTAGAACCGATCATTTTTTTTAGTGGACAAACAGAGTATCCTCAGTCTAGCAAGATTATTACTACTGTCCTCGAAGAAACAATTAATAAGTATAATCAGCGATCGCGTTATTCCCTAACCCTAGAGGTTGCTTCCCGTCCCCAAGACACTCCCTTGCGACTCAGTGATAGTCAACTTAGAAAACTGCGCAAAAGTCTCTTATTAGTGGTGGATGGGACTCCCATTACTCAGATCAAACAAGAAGAAACCTCCCGTTTAATCCCCAGTCCTTATATTTGTACTGAACTGGGGTATGCTTTGCAAAGTAAACGAGGGGGACAAATATTATTGCTACATCAGCAGCGAACGGACGTTTCTGGACAATGGCCGTTTGATCTACCGTCTCATCAGCAACTAGAATTTAAAACAGGGGAGGACTTATCTCAAACCTTACCCCAAGTTATGGAAGCTTTATTGCAACGCTTTAAATTAGTTCCTTAGTCACGGATAATAGGAAAGACAAAAATTATTTGGAGCGTTAAATATGCCTAGAAAACCCGATGAATACGCCGTATTCTTGTTTCTTTCCAGTGGTCACCGGGAAGAAGTACGTTTTTCTCAAATTCAGGACTTCCAAAAATGGTACAGTGGCGAAATTGTCCCTAACTTTGATTCTGAGCAGTTTATTAATGTTCCCATCAAAAATATTCAGGGAGAATATATGGTGGTTCGTCCGTCTAGTATTATGGCCATTCGGGTTGAACCCGTCTTTTTTGGTAGTGTGGAACGAATATGAGACAAGCGATCGCAACGATATCTATGGGACTGGGATTAATTCTTTTCCCTCCCCAAATCATTATGGCGCAACAGTCGCCATTAAATCAGGTTAAACCCACAGAAATTAACTCAGTTTGGGGAGAAGATGCACAACTTTGGGGAACTTCTGGGGAACCTGGGGATAAATGGTCATTAATTCGGGGTATTAATCATAGTTTAAGTTATTTAGATACTCCTAAAGCTGCCGAGGTTTATAATAATTATCCTGTTTCTGGTATTACCCGCGATCGAGTGCGTCGTTCTTTAATTAGATTTAAACAATTATTGAAAACTGCGAAAACCCCCCAAGAGTTTCAACAAGCAGTGGAAAAAGAATTTATTGTATATCAATCTGTAGGTCATGATAATCAGGGAACTGTCCATTTTACAGGGTATTTTGAACCGGTTTATACTGGCAGTCGTCAACGGACTTCTGAGTATCGTTATCCTTTATATTTGGAACCACAAAACTTTGTAAACTGGAAAAAACCACACCCAACAAGATTAGAATTAGAAGGAAAAGATGGGTTAGGTAAGAACAGTATTATTAGGGGTAATGAGTTAATTTGGATGCGCGATCGCTTGGAAGCTTATTTAGTTCATGTACAGGGTTCTGCTCGCATAAAATTGACCAATGGAGAGACAATAACAGTGGGTTATGATAGCAGTACGGATTATCCTTATGTGAGTATTGGGAAGGAAGTAGTTAACGATGGAATTTTTTCTTTAGATGAGTTAACATTACCAAGATTAATGGAATTTTTAAACAAAAATCCCCAAGAATTGAGTAACTATTTACCTCGCAATAATCGTTTTATTTTCTTCCGTGAAACTGGGGGGCAACCACCACAAGGAAATTTAAGTGTTCCTGTTACCGCAGAGCGTTCTATTGCTACGGATAAATCTCTTATGCCTCCTGGTGCGTTAGCATTAATTAAAGCCCCCATTCCTTATGTTACTAAAACAGGAGAAATGGAAACAAAGTTAGTAAGTCGTTATGTTTTAGATCAAGATACTGGTAGTGCCATAAAAGGAGCAGGAAGGGTCGATATTTTTATGGGAACTGGTAAAGAAGCAGGAGATAGAGCCGGTTTAATTAGTAATAATGGACAGCTTTATTATTTGTTATTAAGGAATTAATTTATAGCAGTTCTCAAGTCTTGTGAGGTACAGGAGTTTTTAGTATTAGGTAACAGGGAACAGGGAACAGGGAACAGAAAACAAAATAAAAGTGTACCTCATGAGTCCGAGAGACTTTATATTATGCGATCGCTTTATCATTTATTTTTTTAAGATATAACAGGATTTACTGTTATAAATTAACTGATAATTACTATAAACTATAGATTATTTTTGATGATTACTTCCTCTATTTTTCAACTGAAAGCACCATTTAAACCTACAGGTGATCAACCCTCTGCAATTAAACAGTTAACAAAATCTATCGAAGCAGGAAACCGTTTTCAAACCCTATTAGGGGCAACGGGAACAGGTAAAACTTTTTCTGTTGCTGCGGTGATTGAAAACATAGGAAAACCTACTTTAGTTTTGGCACATAATAAGACTTTAGCAGCACAATTATGTAACGAATTAAGACAATTTTTTCCTAATAATGCTGTGGAATATTTTATCAGCTATTACGATTATTATCAACCGGAAGCTTATATACCCGTCAGTGATACTTATATCGAAAAAACTGCTTCAATTAACGACGAAATTGATATGTTGAGGCACTCAGCAACACGCTCATTATTCGAGAGAAAAGATGTGATTGTTGTTGCTTCTATTAGTTGTATTTATGGCTTAGGAATGCCCGCCGAATATTTAAAAGCTTCTGTGCCTTTGGTGGTAGGAAAAGAAGTGGATCAAAGACAACTATTAAGAGACTTAGTTACTATTCAATATTCTCGTAATGATCTGGAGTTACAAAGAGGAAGATTTAGAGTAAAAGGAGATGTATTAGAAATAGTTCCAGCTTATGAAGATAGAGTGATTAGAGTCGAGTTTTTTGGAGATGAAATTGATGCTATTCGTTATTTAGATCCTGTTAGCGGAGATATTTTAAATAGTTTAAAAAATATCAATATTTATCCTGCACGACATTTTGTAACCCCAGAAGAACAATTAGAATTTGCTTGTGAAGCCATAGATGTCGAATTGAAACAACAAGTAGAATGCTTAGAAAAAGCAGGTAAACTATTAGAAGCACAAAGAATAGATCAAAGAACTCGTTATGATTTAGAACTCTTAAGAGAGGTTGGTTATTGTAACGGTGTAGAAAATTATTCCCGTCATTTAGCTGGAAGAAAAGCAGGATCACCACCAGAATGTTTAATAGATTATTTCCCTAAAGATTGGTTATTAATTGTGGATGAATCCCATGTTACTGTACCCCAAATTAGGGGAATGTATAACGGCGATCAAGCGAGAAAAAAAGTGTTAATTGATCACGGTTTTCGCTTACCAAGTGCGGCGGATAATAGACCATTAAAATCAGAAGAATTTTGGAATAAAGTAAATCAATGTATCTTTGTTTCTGCTACTCCTGGAAACTGGGAAATAGAACAATCAGAAGATAAAATTATTGAACAAATAATCCGTCCTACAGGTGTATTAGATCCAGAAATTTTTGTCCGTCCAACTGAAGGACAAGTTGATGATTTATTAGGGGAAATAAAACAAAGAGTTAAACTCCAAGAGAGAGTATTAATTACAACATTAACAAAACGAATGGCAGAAGATTTAACCGAATATTTTCAAGAAAGAGACGTAAAAGTACAATATCTACATTCTGAAATTAAATCCATTGAACGTATAGAAATTTTACAAGGGTTAAGAAATGGGGAATTTG
>JBFRWO010000359.1:0-4280 GCA_051439625.1 Crocosphaera sp.
TATCTCCCCCTTCTCTCAGGGCAATTTCCAAAGGAATACAGCCCAATAGAGGCACTTGTAACTCTTTTGACGTTTTTTCTCCTCCACCGGAGCCAAACAGGTCATAGCTGCGTTCTGGTGCGTCTGGTGGGATAAAATAACTCATGTTCTCCACAATACCCAAAACATTAACCCCTAGTTTTTCAAACATTTTTAAGCCACGGCGAGCATCTTGGAGGGAAACGGTTTGGGGAGTGGTGACAATGACAGCGCCGGCCATGGGAACCGCTTGGGCCATGGTTAACTGCGCGTCTCCTGTTCCTGGGGGCATATCTACCACTAAATAGTCTAACTCTCCCCAGTTGACTTGATAGAGAAATTGACGAATAATACCGTTGAGCATTGGACCACGCCAGACAACCGGTTGATCGGGATCGATCAAAAAGCCCATAGATACCATTTTTACACCATAGTTAAATGCCGGTTGGAGAATGTCCCCAGCTTCATTTTTTTCCACTTGCACTTCGGTATTTTCCAGTCCTAACATAGTGGGAACGTTGGGCCCGTAAATGTCAGCATCGAGGAGGCCGACTTTTGCTCCGGTTTGGGCCAAGGCAACGGCAATATTGACAGCAACGGTACTTTTTCCTACTCCCCCTTTACCACTAGAAACAGCTATGATATTTTTTGCTCCTGCTACCGACTGCTGGTCCGGGAGAGATGATTTTTGTTGAGGGGTTTCTGCTGTAACTTCTACTTCTACGTTTTCTACCCCTGGTAAGGTTTGAACCGCTTTTTTACAGTCTTCAACAATAAATTCTCGTAAGGGACAAGCTGGAGTAGTTAATACTAAGGTAAAGCTCACGTTACCGCCTTCTACGGCAACGTTACGAATCATATTTAATTCTACTAAACTCTTTTGTAGTTCTGGATCTTGAACGGGTTTTAATACGTTTAAAATTGATTGAGTATCAAGCATTGTAATTGATAGTGTCTCCTATTAAGCAGCTTTATAGTTTGCTGCGATCGCTTATATATTCAATCTTAACGGTTTTGGGGTCACTTCTTGAAAGTAATCTCATTGATATGATCACGGCTTAATGATTGATAATTAGCAATTCCTGCGATCGCTGATAATAATAACCACCCGATTAAGTTTACTCTCAAATCAAAAATACTCACGTCTAATAAATTAAAAATAATACACAAGGAAAAAGCAAGTAAATAACTGAATAATAATAAAAAATCTTCTTCAGGGTAAGCAAATTTATTATTAATATTTTTCTTTATTTTAGCCATTAAAACAACTACTTTTGCTAATATTGTCCCCACTAAACCACTAAATAATAATGTTCCAATCGCTCCAATTTCTGCTAACAACATCAAAAATAAATTGTGAGGATGACCCATCCAAACATTCATTTTTTCTTGATAAACGGGTGTGAAATTTCGCAGTCCCCAACCCCAAAAAGGACGCTGTAACATCATATTCCAAGCCACACCCCATTGAGTGGTTCTTAAGGCTGTGACATAACGATCATCGTACATTTCATCTGTTAATCTTGCCCAAAAATAACTGGGAACTACTTGACGCATAATATCTTGATATACAGGAATCCAAGCAGCCCAAACTACTAAAAATATAATCAATAATACCGTGGCAATAATCCAATACCAACGTAAATAAATGGCAAAGGCCATTAACCCTAATAGAGCGAGTCCCCAGGCACTACGAGAATTAGTTAAAATTAAGCCAATACCATTAAACAAAATACCGACAGTTAAAATTGATAATTGCCAGTTAATCAGTGGCTCTTTCTGAAGGGAACGACGGCGATAATGTAAAATCCATAAACCAATAGATAAAGTAAAGGCAACCACTAAAAAAAAGGCTAAAGTATTGGCATACATTAATAAAGAAGACATTCTACCATCCGGATGGCCGTAAGCCGTCATTTTAATACCAAAACTATGTAAAAATAACGGGGTTTGCCAGCCAATAAGTAACTGCATAAACCCCAAAAAACAAATAGGAATCGAAGTTAATACCAACCACCAAGCTAGTTGATATAATTGCATAAAATCCTTGAAAAAAAAGGGGAAAGATGCTATCATCAAAAAAGACGGTAAAAAGTTCCCTAAACCTTCCCAACTGTACCGAGAATAAACAGCCAATAGCGAAGTTATTATTAACCAAAGAAATAATAAGCCCCAACCCCAATTAACCGGGTTGCGGATAATGTTTTTATATTTTTGTCGCCATAAACCGACTAAAACTATGCCAAGGGCAGTGGCTCCAAAATCAGCCGAAAAAGGGAGAAGAAAAACACCAAACTTGAGCGTATTTCCTAGCCAATTAACTTTAGTTTTATTCAATTGATTCATAAAAAATAATTTTAATAATGAACGCTTAATTATTAAGCAACCTCCCAAGACTCCATGCGAGTTAAGCGAATTTGAGCTAGGGTAAAAACAACAGGAATAATCCTACCATAGTTAGTGGCGATCGCCCGCCAACCGAGATCAGCCAAAAACCAACCCCACAAAACTGGGCCAACAAAGGATAAAACCCCTCTCACCACGCCATAACGGGCTGCTGTCATAGCCATACCCCGTCTTGCAGTATTTATAGCCACTTGGTTAGCAACGGCTGCCCCACCGCGAATAAAAGCTTGTTGTGCCACTTGATAACGGGCAAAATGGAGGGCAAACTGTTGAGCAATATGTTTTAGTAGCAAAGGCTTAACAATAGAACTAAGGGCAAAAGCACTGCTACCCTTTAAGACAAGATTGATGGGATTATGTTGCAGTTGTACCGGTAAAGCATCGGGAATATGAGATTTTGCCAGAGATGTTTGTATTTGCTTCATTAAACTATTTTGTTGAGCAGGGGGTAAATTTTTCCAAGCTTTCCCCAACAAATTTAAGAAAATATCCGCTTCAATATCAATTGTCGTCATCTGATTAGAATAAGGAATTTTCAGATAATGACAAACCTGAATCAAAGTTTGACGATAACTAAAACGTTTCGTTTTGCCCTTTAGTACCGTTAAGCCATCAGAAGCCAAAAAACGGAACCTCGCCTCAATTTTATCTAACCAAGTGTCCCAGTCTTGACTTTGCACTTCGATAGGGTTTGGAGTTTGTAAATAATCAAGAGGATTAAATTTACGGCAAAAGAGAACTTGAGTTAGTTGACGTAACTCGTCTTCTGTAGCCATTTCTAAGGCGGATCGCAGTTCATCCAAAATCAGTCCCTCCCAACAGGGTATTGAGTCGTAGGGTTTTCCTGGTAGCCTGTTTTGTAATGGTCAGGAAATCACCTTCATTATCACACATATCTTAACTTGTCTGGGTAGGATTTATCTTAAGTTTGTCGTGTAACTAAGGTTTTAATGTAATTAAATAGTTTAGGTAAGTCTTCATTAATAACAGTCCAAATTTCATCTAAATCAACTTCATCATAATCATGGGTAATCACATCACGCATTCCAGCAATTGCTTTCCAAGGGATAGACGGATGTTGAGTTCTAAACTCCTTTGATAATCTTTTTGTGGCTTCGCCAATGATAGTAATACGACGTAAAATAGCGTCTTATTTTTCTATATTCTGGCTCAATTCATTATAATCAACTCCTTGAGTGTATTGAAAAATAAGCTCAATTGCTCTCATAATATCAACTAAAGTTTCTTGATCCCTCGGCATAAATAACCTCTGCACTATCTAGAATATTTTGGCGACGTATCCAGTTATGACTGTTTTCAATGGCTTTTTTACTCACTAAATCAACATCACGATTAAATAATAATTTCAGGGTTTCTATCATCTGTATTTTTTGAATCAATCCTCTTTTAGCCGTCGGTTGATAAGAAACCAATAAATCAATATCACTATTATTATTAAAGTCTTCCCTTAAAATTGAACCAAAGACAGCGAGTTCTTTAATCTTATTTTCTTGACACAACTTAGCCAGGGTTTCAGGGGAAATCTTTAATCTTTTGTAAACTGTTTCGAGAGTCATATTACCTATTATCTATAACTAATTTTTGATAGATTTTGTGACAAGAAAGTTAGGCTAATGGACAAATAGCTAATCACTCCTATATTATCTAATTTTTCTCACCTTCCCCAGCCTCCCAGTCACCCAGATCACGCAAACCCCTATTCAGAAAGACCCTTTTAGCACTAAACTAGAAGTTTGCAAAATAATTGTTGATGTAGATTATTGAAAATGGCTGTAGGAAAAATTATCATTGCAGGTAACTGGAAAATGCACAAAACTCAGGCCGAGGCCCTGGAG
>JBFRWO010000360.1:0-4205 GCA_051439625.1 Crocosphaera sp.
CGTGTGGAACAGGTATTATTACCGTTGAGAGATGGTTTAACTCTGATCCGACGCAAGTAGTTGACTTGAACCCCGTTGTTAGTAACGGGGTTTTACAATTGACTCATAACTTACACTCAAACACTCCTCACACTCTTTTTTTTCATAAGTAATGATTGCCTTATTAAAGACTATCGCTACCTTGGGATTACTTTTGGTTGTTTTCCCAATTAATCTTTTGGTTGTTTTTCTATCCCTGATTATTAGTTTTTTGATGGCACCTTTTTCTAAAAGAAAGGTAATCAAAAATCCTAAAAAAGTATTATTAACGGGGGGCAAAATGACAAAATCTCTACAACTTGCCCGTTGTTTTTATAATGCTGGACATGAGGTTATTTTAGTAGAAACGGATAAATACTGGTTGTCTGGACACCGCTTTTCTAGAGCAGTTAAGGGTTTTTATACTGTTCCTGCACCCGAAAAAGATCAAGAAGGATACTGTCAAGGATTATTAAATATTGTTCAAAAAGAAAACATTGATATTTTTATTCCTGTCTCTAGTCCTGTTGCTAGTTATTATGATTCCGTTGCCGGTAACTTATTAGCGGAACATTGCGAAATTATGCACTTTCAACCTAACATTACTAAGATGTTAGATGATAAGTTTGAATTGTGTGAACAAGCACACCTATTCGGTTTATCTGCACCCCAAGCTTTTCTAATAACCGATCCTCAACAAATTCTTGATTTTGACTTCACAAATAATCAAGGAAGAAAGTATCTTTTAAAAAGTATTAAGTACGACTCTGTTTCTCGCTTAGATATGACAAAGCTTCCCTTTGAAGGGATGGAAAAATATATTAAAGATTTGCCCATTAGTAAAGACAAACCTTGGGCAATGCAAGAATTTATTACAGGAAAAGAATATTGTACCCACAGTACAGTTAGAAATGGGAAAATTAGGCTACATTGTTGTTCAGAATCTTCTCCTTTTCAAATAAATTACGAACACATTGAGAAACCAGAAATTTACAATTGGGTAGAAAAATTTGTTAAAGAATTAAACCTAAGTGGACAAATTTCTTTTGATTTTATTCAAACAGAAGATGGTACAGTTTACCCCATCGAATGTAACCCTAGAACTCACTCAGCTATCACCATGTTTTATAATCATCCAGGTGTTGCTGATGCCTATCTAAAAGATGCTGAAAACGAAGAAAAAGCCATTACTCCATTAACTAATAGTAAGCCCACTTATTGGCTATATCACGAAATTTGGCGGTTAACAGGGATTCGTTCTCTCTCAGATTTTCAAGCTTGGAGCAAGAAAATTACTACAGGAACAGACGCTATTTTTCAACTTAATGATCCCTTACCATTTTTAATGAATCCTCATTGGCAAATTAGTTTATTATTAATGCAAAATTTGCGCCCATTAAAAGATTGGGTAAAAATTGACTTTAATATTGGTAAATTAGTTGAAATAGGTGGGGACTAATTTGATAAATAAACTTGTAAGGGCTTAATAATATTAAGCCCCTACGGAAGATTAAATTTAACCCTAAAAAATAATGGTCGATCAACTGGGAATTATCATTACATTCATCTTTTTTCTGCTGTTGTTTACAGGAGTAGGAACCTATTCAGCAACTCAGAAAAAAGCCACCACCACTGACTATTTATTAGCTAGTCGTAGCGTTAACCCTTGGTTAACCGCCCTTTCAGCTATGGCAACGGGGCAAAGTGGCTTATTATTCATCGGACAAGTGGGTTTTGCCTATAAAATTGGCATTTCCACTATCTGGCTAACCATAGGTTGGGCGATCGGTGATTATCTCGCTTGGTGGTTAGTTTTTCAACCCCTGAGACAACTTTCTGAAGAAACAGCATCAGAAACAGTTTCAGCATTTCTCGCCCAAAATATCAAAGGATATCGCCTTATTTCCCTAATTTCTGCCCTGATAACCCTAGCTTTTCTTGGTTCCTACGCCGCAGCCCAACTGGTAGCCGGTAGCAAAGCCTTAAATACCGTTTTTGGCTGGAACTATAACTTAGGGATTATTATGGGTGCTATTATTGTCGTTATCTATTGCTTTTCTGGGGGCATTCGTGCATCTATATGGACAGATGCCCTACAAGGAATATTAATGTTAGGTTCCTTGTTACTGTTATTGGTTGTAGCAGTGGTTAAATGTGGTGGTTTCCCTAGCTTATGGCAATCTTTAAACAATCTTGACCCAAATTTAGTCAATTTTAGTCCTCAATCTCTGCCATTAGGCTTTATTCCTTTTCTGATCGGTTGGATGGTTGCAGGGTTTGGCGTTGTTGGCCAACCCCATATTATGGTTCGGGCCATGGCCATCGACTCGGCCAAAAATCTCGGTTTTGCCCGCAACTTGAAAACCAGTTTAGGGTTGATCAACTCCTTCTCTGCGTTGGGTATCGGGTTAACCGCAAGGGTATTACTCCCAGACTTGGGTTCATCCGGTGATCCCGAGTTAGCTTTACCCTATCTCTCTTTGGAGTTGTTACCAGTATTCTTAGTCGGTTTGATCCTAGCCGGACTATTTTCTGCAACCATGTCCACCGCAGACTCTCAAATATTATCTTGTTCAGCAGCTTTGACACAAGATATTTTTCCCCAGATGTCTAAGTCCTATAATTTTGCCAAAATAGGAACTTTAAGCGTTACCGGTATTGTTTTAGTTATTGCCCTCGCTGGAGATAATAATGTCTTCGCCTTAGTTACCTTTTCTTGGTCTATCTTAGCCTCTGGGTTGGGTCCATTATTACTGGTGAAAGTCTGGCAACAACCTATCAATACTGTAGGTGCGATCGCTATGATGATCGTCGGGATGACAACCGCTTTGACTTGGAAGTTAGTTCTTAACCTATCCGGTGTCATCTATGAAGTATTACCCGGTATGGTTGCAGGAATAGCTGTCTATGGGGTTTATAGATTGTTTTTAGGGGAACAGGGAATAGGCAACAGGGAACAGGAATGATTGTTTTTCAGTTAATTAATTCATTTTTAACGATTTATCAGGAGATTTAACCATGTCAGTTCTTCATATTCTTCATTTAGTCGGTTCGGGCGAAAATGAGTTTTATTGCGACTTATCCCGTCTTTATGGCAAAGACTGTGTTGAAGCAACCGTTAAACCTTCCCGTTATCGTTTTTCTCTTGCTTATGTGACTCCCGATCGCTTATGGCGTTTTCCCACATCCCTAAGCAGAGAAGATATTAATGCAGCCAAACCTTTATGCTTATCTCAAGCGATACAGTGGATCACAGAACAACATATAGACTTAGTGTTGCCTCAAATGTTTTGTCTGGCCGGAATGACTGAATATCGCGCATTATTTGACCTTCTCAACATCCCTTATTTGGGCAATAAAGCCGAGTTGATGG
Organism: Crocosphaera sp.; assembly: GCA_051439625.1. GTDB lineage: Bacteria > Cyanobacteriota > Cyanobacteriia > Cyanobacteriales > Microcystaceae > Crocosphaera. The sequence goes on from JBFRWO010000360.1 coordinate 3,392, forward strand.
CTTTAACTGCACACAAGGCCAAAGCTAAGGCGATCGTTGCTTTAACGGGAGTTAAAACCCCTTATGGCGAACTATTGCGCAACAGTGACACCCCAAACTTGCGTCCACCGGTGGTTATTAAACCGGCAAACTCTGATAACTCTTTAGGGATAACATTGGTTAGAACAATGGATGAGTATGAGGCAGGGTTAAAAAAAGCTTTTCAGTATGCAGATGAGGTGTTAGTGGAGGAATATATTGAACTGGGAAGGGAAGTTAGATGTGGCACCATTGTTAAAGATGGTGAATTGATTAGTTTGCCTTTAGAAGAATATGCAGTTAATAGTCAAGATCATCCCATTCGTAACTATGAGGACAAACTAAAAAGAGATAACACAGGAGAATTAACCTATGGTGCAAAAGATAAGAAAAAAGCTTGGATAGTTGATGTAAATGATCCAGCAACTAGACGAGTGCAAGAAATAGCTAAACAGTGTCATCAAGCGTTAGGTTGTCGTCATTATAGTTTGTTTGATTTTCGTATTGATCCCCAAGGACAACCCTGGTTTTTAGAAGCAGGTTTATACTGTTCTTTTTCTCCTAAAAGTGTTGTTGCAATGATGGCACAAGCAAAATGTATTTCTCTAGATGAGTTATTAGAAATAGCTATTAAAGAAGCGATGAGTTAAAACCGTAGGGTGGGAATTCCCCACCTTACTTATTAATAAACTAGATAGCTAGTAAATTATAGTCGCAACATCTTTTAGAGTCAATAGTTTCATCATGCTATAATAGTCATACTGCTAATTAAATAATATAACTAAAATGCAAACTG
>JBFRWO010000361.1:0-5474 GCA_051439625.1 Crocosphaera sp.
AGAGGAGGGGTCGGGGGCGGAGGGAGCAGAGGAGGAAGTCCCCTGCATCTCCCTCTGCTGCCCCTGCATCCCCTGCTCAAGAAAGCTTGTCTCAACAGACAATTTTCCGCGGGCCGAGCAGTATTGCCATACCCCTTATTTCTCTTCTGTCAAGCGATAGATATAAGCTGTTTGGGTTTCTTCAACCAGCTCTACTGATCTCTGAATCATCTGATTTTTTCCCAATGTAAATGTCGGAAATAAATTAACTGAAGAAGATGAATTAGATTTAACAAAATAAGGTTTTTTATAAGTTACATCATTAATAAAGTTACTCTCAATTAACATAATTCTTTTAGGATGTATTATATAATTACCGATTTCACAAGATTTCGTTACTTTAATTCCTTTTTGGGTTATATAAGTATCAATATAATTATATTGATTGTACCGTTCTCTCTTTCTCTTTATTCGGGGATCACAAATGATGGATTTAGAAGGTAATTGTTTAAGAATACTGGTTATATCTCTTGTACTTATTAAAGCTCTTTCTCCGTACTTACTTAACATAAATCGATAATCATAGAGAAGATTTTGATAGAAAGACAACGCGATAATAATAGCGAGAAAGATTACTAACACTGTTTTTCTTATGGAAGAGTAGTCCGAATAGGCGAGGGTTACTATCGTTAATACAATTGGCGCAAATGAAATAAGTGATTTATAGAAAAAAACCATTTCATTTGAATTAACGTTTGCCGATGCTATTAAAAATATCAACCAAGTAGAACACCACAGTAACCAAATTGTTCCGTTTCCTCTAAACTTTGTAATGCCAAGATAACTAACTGTCGATAAGAAGATAGTAGAGATTAGTAGATAAGTCCCTGAGCCATTCCAGAAATAGGATTGTTGAGCCAAGTGAAAATAGTTAAGAAGTAGGTTTCCCACCTTATTCAGTAAATTGGTCAAGAAAAAGCCATCTGATGAAGTGCTAGAACTAACAATTGTCTTTATGATTGATTTGGTATTTTTAAAACCACGCCCAATTTCGCCCATCCAATAAGGAGATAAAGTAATAATGCTTGCTAGTAAGCTAATAAAAGGTAAAAGAAGCAATTTCTTTGCTCGCTTGATTGACTTATAAATAAAAGCTAAAGAGGTAATTACAAAAACGACGGGTATAATGAATAGTGTCGAAGAGTGCAAACTGATAAAAATTGCTAGAACGAATCCGTAGCAAGTCCATAATATAACTTGTTTAGAGAAAGAGTATTTATTCTCCATTTGTTGCTTATAAAACCAAGTCATTAATAACAAAAAAAAAGGAATAGAACTCGGATTCCACTGAAAATTACTAATAAAAAAATCTCCAAATAAAACACTATACCATAGACCACCCAGACCGCTTAAAAAAACTCTAAGTGAGGTTTTAGTGTTTTCTAAAAGTTCATATATTAAATAGATAAAAAGTAAAACAGATAAAAAAGAAAATAAACCATTAGGTAGCGCTTGAAAAACGGGGTCAGCTCCTAGCATTGTAAAAGGAAAGAAAAGATAATAATAGAGAGGTAAGATATGATGACTTCCAATTGTCGTTACTTTTGGTCCAAGGGTGGGCAGATTTCCTTTCCAAATCTCCATTACAGCGAAAGCGTCTCTAATTTGGTCGGGGTCGGGTCCGATATCGAAGGTTATGTACTGAAAAATAGCGCACAGTCTCGTTACCAAAGCGAAAATAATAGCCAAGAGGATTAAGATATATCCTGTTAGTTGAATCTTGTCAAATTTCCAATTACTAGATTCTTTCATCATAAACAGTTTAGTATGGTATTTTTATTTCATGACAATAAAAGCATCTTCAATCATAGTATAGGATCTTGACCACTGTGGCATAGTCGTTGGACGCTCCAAGACGATTTTTTATCGTGTAAAGAATCCCCAAGTTCGCGCACTTGGGGTAGTTCAACCATCGTTGATAATATCTTCCAAGCTGTATGTGCGTTCTTGAGGAAAGCGATCGCCATTGATACTACTTTTGGTTTTTTTGACCGCAGCTTGATATGCTTTACTATAGAGAAAGTCTAAACGTTGAGCGAGATGGTTGCGTAAATTAGTGGTTAATTTATTGTTAAGCTGTAGTCTGAATCCTGTTATTTCTGCTTCCCAATGATTGCGATTCCACTCCGATTGTTCGTACCAGTATTCAATTAGTAACAGATGAAGCATAATTAAGTAGGCAAATTGCTCCACCGATGACTTTTCACCTCTTACTAATGCTTCTATCTCCTCAACTAAATTATCGATATCTAAATGTTGAAAATTGCGATCGCGCAATAATTGTGCTTGTTCCAATAGCCAGGAATCATACTCTGTATCAATATTATGTTTTAACATAGTTCCTAAGACTTGAAAAATTAGCTGTTAGTCTTATTTTACTGTGCGACTTTTGAATGTATGACCTGTGTATTTGCTAGAGATAAATATTTTTTATCTGATCGTTAAAAGGAAATCTGACTAGCCATATTTCTCCAGGTTGAGGTTTAGACATCTGAAATACAGCAGTACATAATCCAAAACCTTCAATTTTATCCAGAATTGTAGCCAAAATACAACTCAACCCCAAATCGCACTAATTGTTTTAATCCTGAAGCTCAAAATCAATTATATTCTAAAAGTGAAAGAGCTTTCTTTTCAATCACATTGCGATCGACCTTTTCTTCAAGCAGATCGACAGTTATTTTTCCTTCAAATGCTTCAAAAGAAGCCTCTTTAATTGCTCGCAGATATGCTTCGTCAATTATTTCTTTCAGGACATCACTATTGGCATAATAACCCCCTGACTTTCTTCTTCTATTAGTGCGATTAATATTATCAATTGAGGTAAAAATAGATCGATCCCAGGAGCTAATCGTTCTTTGTTCTGCCTGTTGTTTAATTAGATGAAGCAAAAGAATCACCATATAGCTGTAGATTTTATTAAGCTTATCTTCTTTTGACATTTCATCTATTTCATCAATAATTTGCAAAGCACCAATATAGTCCTGTGCTTCAATTTTTTTCCTTAATTCTTCGATTTCATACATACTTTTGATTTACCGATGGCGATATACTAATTGTATCAATTTGTTCTGGTGCAAGTATTTGATATAATGATTATCATTATTAAAAATAAGTAGATCAATGTGGGCAATTTTAAGCGGAATTGAAGGAAATATAGCAGCTTACGAGGCAGTATTGGCAGATATCAAACGCCAACGCATCCCAGTAGAAACATTGTATATTTTAGGGGACATTATAGCAGCAAATCCCGATAGTGAAAAAGTAATTAAACGAATTCAAAACCCTTTACCTGGAGAATTACAACCCCAAGTGTGTGTCGGTTGGTGGGAAGAACAATGCTTTGCTTTACACGCTATGGGTTCAACAGGAGAACCCACAGAATTAATCGATCGCTTTGGCATGGAAACTGTCAAACTTCTTTGGGACTCTGTATCTCGTGAAACGGTACTATGGTTACGCAACTGTCATTTTGGCTTCTTTGAATTAGATTGTTTGTTAATTCACGGTAGCACTGTTAGTGCCAGTGATGAGTTAACCCCCGAAACCCCACCCTGGCAAATGCTAGACCGTTTGCAAAGAGTTGAGGGCAATTCTCTTTTTTGTGGTCGTTCCGGTCAAGTATTTGAATACGTATTACAAGGGGGTTCGGTAAATAGTTCGGTGATGACTTTAGATAACCAGCAACCCATGCAAACGATGACTGCACCCAAAAGAAGGGTTGTAGGGGTGGGGAATGTGGGTAGAGAACCCGGAAACGCTACTTATACCCTTTATAGTCCCAATAGCGGTCTCGCCGAAGGCGAGGCACTGCGTGACCGCTTGGAGTTCAAAACAGTTTACTATGGTGAAAAAAAGGGTTTTGCCAATTAAATAAAATTAATTCAATTCTTTGTCTTTGGTTGTCGTAGGAACAGATAAACAATGCTCGATCTGTTGATACAATGTATCCTTATCCAAATTTTGTCCAATGAAAACCAATTGATTTTTGGGTGTTCCTTTCCATTGATCATCTTCTAAACTAAACCGTTTCCCACTGAGATGAAAAATGTGGCGATCTTCACTTTCATCGAACCACAAAATACCTTTAGCTCGAAAAACATTTTTTGGCAGTTGGTTATCTAGAAAATATTGAAATTTCCTAATAGAAAAAGGTTTATCGCTTTCAAAAGAAATGGAGGTAAAACCATCATTTTCTAAATGATGGGAATGGTGATCATGGTTATGGTGATCGTGGTCGTGATTGTGGTGAGCATGATGATCGTGGTTGTGGTCGTGATCGTGATGAGCATGGTGATCATGATCGTGGTGAGCATGGTTATGGTGATCATGGTCATGATCGTGGTGATGTTCAACCTCTTGATGTTCAAAATATTTATCAGATTCAAATAATCCCACACTCAGAATTAAAGGTAAGGAAACTTGAGATTTCTTAGTGCGCAAAATTCTAGCAGATTCTCTAATATCTCTAATTCTATTTTCTAAAGAATCAACCTCAGTTTCATCTACTAAATCAGTCTTATTTAAAACAATAATATCTCCATAAGCAATCTGACTTTTTGCCGCCTCAGACTCGAATAAATCCAGACTAAAATTACAACAATCTACCATTGTCACGATAGAATCTAGACGAGTCATCTCCCTTAATTCTGTTCCTAAAAACGTTAAGGCAACTGGAAGAGGATCAGCTAATCCTGTGGTTTCAACAATTAGATAATCTACTTTCTCAGGACGATCTAAAATTTTATGAACTGCTTCCACTAAGTCTTCATTAATTGTGCAACAAACGCAGCCATTGTTGAGTTCAACTACATTATCTTCAGTGCTAATAATTAACTCATTATCAATGCCGATTTCTCCAAATTCATTAACTAAAACTGCTGTTTTTATTCCTTCTTGATTGGTTAAAATATGGTTGAGTAGTGTTGTTTTTCCACTTCCCAAAAACCCGGTAATAACTGTTACAGGTAAGCCCTGTTTTCCTGTATCCATTGTGTCATTGTTTGCTGACTGTTTATCTACTATTTGCATAATTTTTCTTGTAGTTAACTTGTGGGAAAGATAACAACCAATAGGTAGATTCACTTTATCGGTTGATATACATTATCTTTGTATATTAACTCATTAACCGTTAAAATGATAATCATTATCATTATTGTATAGAAACTATCTAGAGGTTGGCTGCTAATGAATCCCAAGAATCCCCAATTTGATGTTGTAATTGTCGGGGCCGGGGCTGCTGGAATTGGTTGTGCAGTAGTCTTAAAAGATTTAGGAATTGAAAACTTTGTTATTTTAGAACGGCATGAAGTGGGAGCTTCTTTTAGTCGTTGGCCAGAAGAAATGCGCTTGATTACGCCATCGTTTCCCAGTCATGGTTTTGGACTCCTGGATCTCAATTCAGTAGTATTAAAAACTTCTCCCGCCCTCACGTT
>JBFRWO010000362.1:0-9671 GCA_051439625.1 Crocosphaera sp.
AGCAGAATAAAGAAAGAGGAAATGAGAGACTAGACCTAATTCATATTGATTTTTATCATACTTTAATGTAGGTAATTGTCCAATGTTGTATCTATTTTCTTTTTTCCCTATTTCGTAATCATCACAAAATAAAGAAATAACTTTTTCTCTATTTTTTCTTAAATCTTGAGGTGATTTATGATAAGTCCAAACCCAATCATTAGGAGTGTTTTCTACTTGTTTAATAATATCATCAACAACAGCATAAAATCGCCTTTTTATTTCCTCACAACTGTAAATATAGAGAGGATCAACTGAGTTGATTTTATAACCTAATTTAGTTCCTTCTGCATTAAAACTCGCAGGCCCATCTGCAACACTTAAAATTAATTTTTGAAAATCATTTTCTGTCAAATTGAACATTTTAATATATTCGTCTAATGACCGTCCAAATGGGACAACTTTTTCTAAGTTCATTACCATATAATTCACCTCATACTTGAGCTATTTTTTTATCTTAATACAATTCTGAAAAATTGAACAATACTCATAACTATTGTAGGGTTCAACCGCCGTTGAACCCTACCTAATCATCTGTTAATTATCTTTGATTATGCAGCAAGTTTTTGCTTATCTTTTTGAAGTAAATTAATAACTGAACTCTTCTCTAATAATCCTAAAACTTGACCATTTTCTCCAATGACCGTTAGTTGTTTAAAGGGATCATCTTCTAACAGTTTAACAACTTCTAAGAGTGTTACATCAGACTGAATAGTTATCAAATCTGTAACCGGTTGTATTACTTCAAAGAGCCTAATTTCTGTCCAGTCAGATGTAGGAATTTTTTTCAATCTTTCTACTTCTAAAACCCCCGATAAAGTTCCCTCTTCATTAACAACTAAGAATTTTCTCCATTGATTTTTTCCGATAACATAATCATTAACAAATTCACGGATAGTTAAGCCACTAACAACAATGGGACTATTAGGAATAATCGCATCTTCTGCTGTGTAACCATTTAAAGTTTCTTGTACTTTTGCAGATTGAGCAGAATTTCCTGCATTTTGTAATAAGAAAAACCCAATTAATAACGTCCAAAAATTACCAAATCGAAGAATTCCTAAAATAGATAAACCACCGATCGCAACTGCTAACCAACCGAATACTTGACCCACACGACTAGCAAAAATAATACCTTTATTGGGGTTCCCTGTAATCTTCCAAACCAGAGACTTTAAAATATTTCCACCATCCAAAGGTAAACCAGGAATTAAATTAAATAACCCTAACACTAAATTGATAAAAGCTAATAAATCAATAATCGCTTCAATTGGTGCCGAAAAGTTAAAATTAAACGCAACTAAGAAGAAAATACCTGATAATAATAAACTCACCCCAGGCCCAGCGATCGCAACTAAAAAAGCCTCTAAAGGTGTCTCAGATTCCTTTTCTAAACTAGCTAATCCTCCGAATAAAAATAAGGTAATCGATTTAACATCAATCCCTTGGGAAATAGCCACAAAACTATGACCTAATTCGTGTGCCAAGACAGAAGCAAATAATAATAAAGCAGCAATCAAACCTAATAGCCAAGGCAGCAAACCATTGAGTTGAGGAAAGAAACTTAACTGTTCTCCATAACTAAAAGTAACTAACCCTAAAACCAAAAACCATGAGGGGTTGACATAAAAAGGAATACCGAATAAATTTCCAACTCTTATATTGTTATTCATCTGAATAACCTCCTATTTTATCAGCGATTTTATCTTGTTTCGCTGTTGCTTAATCTCATTGTAACGAAATGTAAAATTCAGAGGAATTAGAAATTATCGTAAAACCCGTCCTCAAAGGTTCGGTTTCTTTGAGTTTCATGAAAATAACATCACAAATATCTGATATCTCAACAACTTATGTAGTTTTTTTGAGGCTAAGAGAATGGGATATTTTTCTCTGGATTTTATCCTTCTTCCATCTTAGAAAATAGTAGCCATATCTTATCCGCCAAAGAATACTAGCTTTTTTCCTTATTGTGTATTCGTCTTGTCTCTTGGCATGAATATCTTTCCAACCTAATCCATCGGATAATAGCCTACGGAAAAGACTTTCCGAATTAACCCATTGGCCAGCAACATCTTCACCAAATGGTCCGGCTGAGTGATGGGGGAAGGAATACCTTTCTTCTCCGTTAGTTGTAAATATAGGCCAATTATAATAGGTTTTTTTTACGCTCGGACCATGTACGATTTTAAAGCAATTATAATTTCCAAGGCTCACCAAGAGAAGAAATACTTCAATATTATGGGATTCAGCAGAAATGTACTGAGGTCGAATGTGATTATCAAAAATTGCTCGAAGGATAACATGATCATAATGCTCGATATCGATTTTGACGTAATATGGATATCCGTGTTCCTCAAAAAGCTGATTGGCAGTTTTTCCAGGTAGCAAGACTTTTTCGTAGTTTTCCAGATTACGTTTAGGAGTAGGGAACTGGCTTAGAACATGGTTATTTTTATGAATATAGAAGGGAACAGTTGTAACTTGATTATCTGCTGTTAGAACACAATTCTCAATAATTAGTTTCTGTTGTTCAATTTCAAGTGCGAATCGTTTCTGCATTTGTTCACATAGGAGCGGATTAGCCTCAACGGCAATAACGATATCTGCTTTCTTCAAATAATAAGGTAAATCATCTCCGTTATTACTACCGAGATCATAAATAATTTTTTTATTCCCATGTGTAATTGAAGTCATGACCCCCCATTTATCTCCTTTAAGGTCAACACTTCCATATATTGTATATTAAAAGCATACTAAACAACAATTAGACCCAGATTTTTGCTAAGATAAAGTCCTTAGTAACCAATGTAAATCTCGTAAGACTATGACATACGTAACTTCCTCTGCTAGAGCAGAAATGAGTGAGTTAAGGCGGTTAAAAACATTATTGCCCCCAGAACTACAAAACTGGGTGATGATAGAAGGCAGTACAGAAATCAACCCCCCTCTCATACGCTGTGAAGAATTGGGAAGAGATGAAGTAGAAATTCAAATTGACCTAGCTAAATGGGAAAATTTAGCCATTGATCAGCGAAATTTGCTCTTTTGGCACGAAGTTGCCCGTATCCAAAACGATACCATCCCCAGAGAAGGATGGGAAATGGCAGCCCTAGCTATCGGTTTAGGAGGGGCTGTAGGAGAACTTTGGGTACAAGATGGCCTACTCTTACTCTTAGCTTTAGGTTTATGTGGAATTTCTGGGTATCGACTCTGGCAGAAAAATAACGGAGAACGGAAATTAAAAGAATCTATCGAAGCTGATGAAAAAGCTATTGCATTAGCGACCCGTTTTGGTTATACTTTGCCCAACGCTTACAAAAGTCTTGGCAGTGCTTTTAAAACACTGATTGAGCAAACTCCTAACCGTCGCCAGCGCAAACAATATGAGTCTCGTCTGCAAGCCCTCAGACGCAGTGCCAGCAAGGCAAAAGAAAAAATGCAGCAGGACAAAGGAAAGCGTCCCCTACGTTGAAATTAATAGCCCAATTCATAACAGGTGATGACTATCCAAACTCCAGAAACTTCCTTTCCTATCGTCATTATTGACAACCACCCCGTGATGAAAATGCCAAAACGTTTAACCGTTTTAGAGGCAGTTCTTTTCAAACAGGTGTGTCATAAATATTTAGCGTCTGGAACCCTTACTGAGCAGCTAATTTTAGACTTTGAGGAAACTGAATTTATGGATAGTAGTGGGATAGGAGCTTTAGTCCATAATTTTAAGGCAGCCAAAAACAAAAATGTTGCTCTCGTTCTCTATCACACCTCGCCCCCAGTAATGGCGGTGTTATCCCTGACGGGACTTGATGAGATCATCCCCATCACCAACACCCTGGAAACCGAGGAACCCCCCACTGCTTCGGCGCAACCCCCTGAAACTCACCCTTCTGTTTCTTCCTGGATTAAAAGAACTATCGATATTGTCGGCAGTTTAGTTGGTTTGTTGATCACTGCGGTTCTATTCATCCCCATTGCCATCAGCATCAAGATGGATAGTCCAGGCCCCATTTTCTTCCACCAAACCCGTTGTGGTTGGCTAGGAAAAACGTTTAAGATGACTAAATTTCGCTCTATGTGCGTCAATGCCGAAGCCCTTAAAAAAAAGGTTCAGAACCAAGCTCAAGGGGCTATCTTTAAAAATACGAATGATCCCCGTATAACTAAAGTAGGACGTTTTTTACGCCGTACTAGCTTAGACGAATTACCTCAATTTTGGAACGTCTTAAAAGGGGAAATGAGTCTAGTGGGAACCCGTCCGCCAACCCCCGACGAAGTGGAACGCTACGAGGTACCCCAATGGCAACGCTTAAACGTTAAACCAGGTATGACAGGGGAATGGCAAGTGTATGGGCGATCGCGAATTACCAATTTTGAACAAGTAATTGAACTAGACTTAAGATATCAAAAAAATTGGAGTCATTGGTATGATATTCAGCTTATCCTAAAGACTGTGTTCATTTTATTCCAAAAGAATAGTGGTGCAGTTTGATCAACCCGATAACAATCATCCTTCTTTGCTTAAGCCTTGTCGACTTACAGTGGAGACAGAAATCTTAGCTTTAGAAAAAATTTTAGTTTGGTTTGAAACCATTGCTAAACCTTATTTACCGCCGAAAATTTTATGGGAATGTAAACTAGCTTTATCGGAAGGGTTTACCAATACAGTTCTCTATGCACACGATAATTTACCGCCAACGGTTCCTATTATTGTTGATGTTAATTTTTATCACACTTGGGTTGAGATTCTTATCTGGGATCAAGGACCTTTTTTTGATTTAAAAGCTAAATTAGCACAACTAAAAGAGCAACAAATTCATCCATTAGAACTTGAAAGCGATCGCGGTCTATTTTTTATGGATAAATTAACTGATGAGTTAGAATACATTCGCATTGACAATGAGAAGAATTGTTTAAAAATGAAAAAACATTTGATTAAGAAGTAAACCATTCTTTGTCTGATAATTTCTCATTGAGAATGAGCATAAAAATTAATTCCAAGTTGTTCATTATCTATTAACAAACCTGTTCATTTTTTCCTGCCAAATAAACCAAATAAACCTCCTCCTTTTTGTTTGTCGGAAGATTTTGAGTTTTCGGAATTGGGAAGCACTTTATCTAAAGCCAATTTTGCTTTAATTACAATGGGATCTTGGGGATTAACTTTTCTGGCTTTATTAATATGAATTTTAGCCATTGTTAATTGTTCTTGTTTCAGATAAGCTAAACCTAATAAACCGTGACAACTGCTATTATTGGGATCTTGTTTTAGAGTTTCTCGTAATTCAACAATTGCTTGAGAAAGGTTATTCCTTTTGAGATCATCCTCAGCGCGTTCTAAGGCACTTTTAATTGCTGATTTCTTATCATGTTTTGTCTTTTCTTTTTTAGTTTCTTCCTGTTTTGAAGGTGAGGATGTTTTTGTTTTTGCTTGTACTTTTGATTCAGGTTTTAGCTGAGGTTTCGGTTTTGCTTTTTCTTTAACTTTCTCTCCTTGAGAAAGCATCAAATAAATCAAATTTAATTCACTAATTTGGGCAGTAATCTTAAAAACATTATCTAAGTCATCATACTGTTGACTAACTAAAGGTTCTAAAAGTCTATGATAGGTTAATTCTTGATTATTGCTGGTTTGTAGAAGTTTCTGGGCCTCATCTGTAGCAATAGTAATACTAATTAATTCCTCGGCTAAGTTTTTTCCCATTTGAGATAATACTAACTTATATTCGTGACGATAACGATCTTTTGATAATGTTTCGTAGGCTGGATTAACTAGCTTTGATAAAATTTTAGTAGCTAATTTTTTTTCTTTCTCTGTATTACCGTTAAAAGTATCAGGATGGAGAATATAAGCTATTTTTAAGTATCGTTGACGAATGTGCCGAGTGTCAGCATTAATGGGAACTCCCAAAATAGCATAGTGGTCGGTTATATCATATTTAAAAAGTCCTTGTTCTATTGGAAAAGACATAAAATTAATCGTTTATTTCTAAAATTATATTCTCTATTTCCAGAGAATTTTTTTGCCATATAAGAGTGCAACTTAAAAGTTGATTGTTAGGATTATGACATTATTTTTTTTGTGCTTTTAACAGTGTATTTTAGCCTAATCTAATAGGTATGCTTTTTAATTGTAATCAATATCAAGCTGCTTAAAAGTTTGTGACCAAACATTGAACATTGAACATTGAACATCTTTCATTTTGGTTTCAAGCCTCTCCCTTTAGGGAGAAAGAAGTTTGGGAGAGGTTTCAAGTCTACTTCCAAACGAATGATAAATGATAAATGTTAAATGATAAATGAAATGACAAAGCTTTACTACTTAAGGTCTATACTTTATTATCATACCATTTTCTTTGGGGGTTCGCTAATTTGTAAAGGCGTAGTTCCGCCAAGCTCTGATTTTTTCAAGCGTAAAAGGCTTTTAACCAAGGTAGTGCTTCTGTTAAGGCTTGACTCAAACTATGGTGAATCTTTCCATTGGTGGCTAATAAACGTCCCTCCTCTAATTTTAGGGGACTTTCATCATAAGCAGTCACTTTACCTCCTGCTTCCTCTAAAATGATGATTCCTGCTGCTATATCCCAGGGACTCAAACCCCTTTCCCAATAACCGTCTAACCGTCCACAGGCCACATTGGCAATATCTAAAGAAGCCGATCCACCTCGACGCACTCCCTGGGTAAGATGGGTTAAATAACAAAATTCTGGATAGTTCGTGTCTTTGGTTTCTCGGCGATCGTAAGCAAACCCTGTTACCAATAAACTATTACTTAATTGGTCGGTTTGTGATACTTTAATAGGGCGATAATTGACTGTAGCTCCTAGTCCTTTTGCTCCTCGAAATAACTCTTTATTAAAAGGATTATATACTGCACCTACAACCGGTTTTCCTTGCCATAATAAGCCCACAGAAACCGCTGATGCAGGATAACCATGAGCATAGTTTGTGGTTCCATCTAAGGGATCAATTACCCATAAATAGTCACTATCATTACCTCCTATTTTACCAGATTCCTCAGCCAAAATTTGATGTTTAGGTACTCTATGTCTCAGGATATTTAAAACTGTAGCCTCTGCTTTTTTATCCGCTTCTGTGACCAGATCCCCTGGACGACCTTTTTCTTCAATTTGCTCTAACTTATCTACTAAATTCTCTAAAATAACTCCAGCAGTCATTGCCGCTTCCGTGGCAACATCTAGCAATATTTGTAATTCTTTTGTATCTGGTAAGTTCATAAATATTTTTAGGATTGAGGGTGCTATTCTTATTATTCCCTATAATTGAACAATTGAAAATGCTATCCATAATTCTAGCAATTTTTTGGGGCTTAATATTATTAAGCCCCAACGGTATTTTAATTGGTAAAAACGGAAGATTTAATCATCATCTAAGGGCAATCCTAATTTAACTTTTCCCTTACCAAAGTAGCGTCCAAATTGTAATTCATAAACTTCATCTTCGTCTTGGGTTTCTACTTCTAAGTCTGATTGTGCGTAACTAACACATAACAGAGCATAACCTTTTTTTCTTAGTTCAGGAGACAAACCTACTGCTTCAGGTTGGTGAACTTCTCCTGATACAATACGCACAGCACAAGAAGTACAAGCTCCATTACGGCAGGAAAAAGGGAGTTCATACCCTTGTTCTTCTGCACTATGGAGGATGTAGCGATCATCAGGCACTTGTAGAGTATATTCTTGATTAACTTGACGATGATGAATGCGAATGGTGTGATAACGACTCATGGGGAAAATTGGGAATCATCAACTCTTATTATAAACTTTTTGTCAAGGGTTTAAACAAAAATTATTTAACTGAACATTTATCAATTTTTGGTATCTAATATTTTTAAGCATATATTAATATTTTCCCATTTCAGCTATATCAATTTTTGGTATCTAATATTTTTGCATTGGATTTCTGCTAAATTCCATCCTGGGTATAATTACCAGGGGTTTTGATTAATTAGTGACTAATTCTTTAAGGATGTCTTGGTGCATAAAAGCGCGATCTTTTAAAGATTGAATGCGATCTTTAATTAAGGGGTCCCCATTAACAAAATATTCTAACCAAGCGGTACTAATAACATTGGGATCATCAGGAAGTTGAGCTAAGTCCCATCCAGGAATTTCGATTTCTTCCATTAAATATTCCACTTTCGGATCATAACTGAGGGCGAAACATTTACACTCTTGTGAAGCTGCCATAATTAAACTGTGTAAACGCATCCCAATTATCATTTCTACCCCTTGAAAGAAACCCTTTAATTCTCTGGGATTTTCTAATTGAATAATGTGCTTATTCCCGGGTAATTGTTGAGCAATGGAACGAGCAATTTCTAAATCTTGGGTGGCTTGGAAAGGAACCAATAAAAGACAGGTATTGGTGGCCTTTTGAAAATCAATTAAAGCTTGGGTTAATATCTTGAACCTTTGAGGGGTTAATAGACGATGACTCCGTAAATTGACTGCCACTCTAGGTGCCGGTAAATCCGCTAAACCTAACACCGACTTAGCCGTTAACGCCCAAACTGGATCAGGGGCAATCAAGGGATTTATATGCCATTTTGATAATAATTGTGCGGACTTATAGTCCCTAACACTAACAGCAGTGCAACCTAATAAAACTTGACGGGTTAACCAACGAGTCAAAGGATTATTTAAAGGGCCAATTCCTTGCGCCCAAGCAACAGTTTTTAAGCCTTTTTGTTGGGCTAATGCCATCAATCCTGCATAATAAATAGGACTAGCTAAACTGGTAACATCCTGCATTAAACTCCCCCCACCCCAAATAAAAATATCAGAGGTTTTTAGAGCTTCTAAAATAGCTAACCCAGAACGATTATGATAAGTTTGCACCCCATATTGTTCGTAAGTTTTACGAGGGTTTGCTGAGAGGACAATGGGTTCAACTTGAGAGGGTAACATCTGTAGCAAAGACATCAATAAGGCTTCATCGCCCCCGTTTCCTTTGCCATAATAACCACTAATAACTGCCCGCATTTTTACTTCTCGATTGGCCAAATAAGCTTAGTATACAGATAAGCGATGGTTTCCACAATCACTGATTTTACTCCGGCGCTGGTTTTCCACCAAGGTACGGAGGAAGGAGGAGTAAAGGCGATCGCTCCTACTTTGATCTCCGGTTCTAAAATCGCTTTAAACACTAACCAACTACGACGAGTGTGAACGTCAAAGGAATAGATATTGATAGCTTTAACAGCTAAGTTTGATGCCAATAACCATTGTTTCACAGCCTTGGCACTGGCAGCAGTGCGGTTAACTTGTACCGTAGTATTAGGAACTGCAACAACCTGATTAGGGTTTAATCCCAAGGCAATGACTGTCGCAGCAGCTAGATCAGCTAAGGTTTTATAGTCACTTAGATATTTCCCTCGGCCTATCTCGTTCCCAGTGGTGATCATCAAGCGATAATCTTTGTCTTTAAATTCGGCTATCGCTGCTTCTATTGTCTTATCACTAACCCATCCTTCTACGATCATAATGTCTGCATCTAGGGGGCGAGACATCCTTAAAAATGGATGAATGGATAAGGCAAAACTGATTAATAGTAAAACTAGGACAAAAATCAAAAATAACCACCCCTTAAGGCTCAAAGTCCACTGGGGTTTA
>JBFRWO010000363.1:0-14231 GCA_051439625.1 Crocosphaera sp.
CACGCTATCAGAATTATGTTTAAATCCTCGATCAATATCGGCAGAATTAACTAATAAATTTTCGTGAGTAACCATTACCCCTTTGGGATTTCCAGTTGAACCTGATGTATATTGCAGAAAAGCTAAATCTTTTTCAGTGATTCTTATTTCTGGTAAATTGTAACTTTCCCTAAATTGTTTAGGAAGATTATCAGTTGCTAAAAATTTTAAGTTATGTAATTCGTGATAATCCCTCAAACCTTGTTGTAAGTTGCCCAGAACGCTGCTGGTTGTTAATACTTCTTTCGCATCACAGTCTTTAATAATAGCCCGTAATCTGTGGAAAGATTGATTGCGTTTGGGTGGATAAACAGGAACGGCAATTACTCCTGCATATAAACAGGCAAAGAAAGCTATAACAAAATCCAATCCAGGAGTGTACATTAATAAAGCCCGTTCTCCCTGTAGTCCAAGACTATAAAGAATAGACCCTAGTTCCCTAGCTCTTCTATCTAATTGTTGATAAGTTAAAGAAGATTCTTTTGTCTTGCCACTACTGAGAAAGGTATAGGCTGTTTTGGATGATTTAGATATAGCTCTTTGTTTAAGAAGACTAGAAAAATTTTCTTCAGCAGCTAAGCAGGCTGAATATTTTAACTGAGACATAACTCCTCACACTTCACACTAATAGTTAGGATTCAATCTATTAAAGAAAACAGGGAATGATAATCACTCCATTGATTAATAATAGGGTTTTCCTGACATCGAGTAATACTTTTATAAGTAAACTCCTCACACAATATTGCTATCTATCATAGCAAGTAAAGTTATTTTCATATCAGTACAAAAGTTAACCTTTAGGAGCTTTTTCCTGATTCTACCCGATTAATAACCTACAATTGTCAAGATTTGGTTAAAGCTTCTGAGAAAATGATCAGCCAGTGGAGTCGCCACTGATCTTCTCCTGACTAACCATCAGTCCCCTGCTGAAGAATTAGCTATAGCAGTACAAACAAAGATTAGGACATTATTGTAAGGTGGGCATTGCCCAACCTACAAGGTTTTCCAATTTTATAAACGTCCTAACTAAAATGCGTAGTGCTATAAAACTGCTCCTAATAGTTCAAGAGGTACTCAGTTTATGAAACGTATAGTTGAATTCTCTCACAAACATCAAGTAAATATACGTTTAGCTTATTATCCTCCCTATCGAGGTCTATTTATGAATGAATGGCGACATCAGGATAAAAAAAACTTGTCATTTTTGGAAAATGCTATTATCCTTTAACGTAAACTCTCTTGAAATAAAACTAGAGACATAAAGACGGTCTCATCAGTGACATTGTCCAATCTTCTTTGTCTTTGTGCTACTATCTTCAATTGTCTAATGGTTTTTCGAGAAAGTTTTGTGTAGAATGAACAAGTAAATTTTTGAAGTTGGTTAAACTATGAAAACTCAAATTGCTCTCGCAAGCGTTTCATTATCCCTTTTAGGTGGTTTAGTATCGGTAAGTAGTGCTGAAGCTGCTGGCCTTTTCAGCGATGGAGACAGTCTTAGTGGTAGTGCAGGTGGAAGTGGGCTATTTAACTTAGCTAATGCTGATGAAGTGCCTGGCGCAGTAGTCTATTTTGGAACTGACGTAACTGGTCCTGGTATCAATATCCCTGCAGGTGGCTTTCTCTATGCAGAGATTACAAATCCATCACTTGCTCCCGGGGCAACTGCAGATACCACCATTAACCTTCCTAGCAGAACAGGTATTTTTACCGGTATTGACGATGGAGAATTCAGAAGTTTCGTAGCTCAAGCCCCTGGAACGAACAATCTCGCTGATTTTTTATCATTGACCGGTCCTGGTGGCTTGACAATCGATGTTGATTTTGTTAATACTACTGTTGAGTCAGAGCCTACAGAGACTGGCGATGGGATTCTCTTTGAAATTGATGTTGTCCTAACAGGAGAGCTGGATGGGGATATCCAAGTCGTTGATGGTATATTCAGATTGAGCACAGAGAATGCTGCTGGAGACCCTGTAGCCCTTATCCCTAATGTAATAGACCCAGACTTCAATGGTGAGGGTGTGTTGACCCTCATTGAACAGCTTCCCAATGGTGGTCAAGGCTACTCTTGGCAGCTTGAAGTTGTTAAAAATGTACCCGAACCTTCTAGCATGGTTAGCTTATTAGCTTTAAGTGCCTTAGGTGCTGGAATGGCTATGAAGCGTAAGGTTTCTAAATAAGAACGTATTGGCTAAAAGCAATCATTTTTCATAAAATCTAGTTATACCCAAAATCTCAACTCAAATTCAGATTTTGGGTTTTTAGCTGAAAAAGTTCATTAATCCCAATCAGGTAGGTTTTTTTCGATATTCAATAAGGGAGGAACTTGGTAAGCAAGAACTGTTACCAAAATCGTTAAAATACCACCAATTAAAAAC
Source organism: Crocosphaera sp. (assembly GCA_051439625.1). GTDB lineage: Bacteria > Cyanobacteriota > Cyanobacteriia > Cyanobacteriales > Microcystaceae > Crocosphaera. Next base: position 2,418 of record JBFRWO010000363.1, read on the forward strand.
ATCAAATCTATTCCTTTTCCAGCCCCCATGCCAATGATTTGCCCCAGAAAATTACTAACTAAATTATCATTTTGCATCATAGGTTCAAATAGCCAATCTACGAGAAAACTAGATGAGACATAGGCTAACATTGTCATAGCTGACTGAGTAGCAGTTTTGAGAGCAAAAATTCTACCTTGAAAAGAAGATTTTACTTTTTTTTGTAAAATAATAGTTGCAGTTGTATCCACGATAACGGCGGAAAACATAAAGATAAAAACGGCAAAGGCATAAACACTGATGGACGTTTTTAATCCCACTGCTAACAAAGATATTCCTGATAAAATAGTAAAGTTAAGAATGGCCAAAACATATGGTTGATTTTGAGGCCAGATACTTAGAGTTACACCCCCTAAAATCATACCAATTCCTCCTAAAGATAGTAAAAATCCTAAAACCTCAGAAGAAAAATTAGAAAGTACAAGAGGAGTAAAAAGTACCGTAACCATACTAATTAAAAACGATGTTCCCATTAAAAAAGTGAAAATTAATAACAATGTCGGTTTTTGTTTCAAATAGTCAAATCCTTCTGTTAACATTCTTTTAAAAGATGATCGAGTAGATGAACCAGAAGAATGAATAGGAAGATTAGGAAATCGAATAATGAACAGAGTAAACAGTGCCACCAAAAATGTAAAAAAATCAATCAATAAGATGCCTTTTAAAAATAATTTTCCCAGAAGAATACCAGCCAGAATGGGAGAGATCAAATTAGCCCCAGCCTCAGCAATTTGTCTTAAACCATTAGCCGAGTTTAACTTTTTTTTGGGAACTAACTGACTAATACTCGCTAAAAAAGCTGGTAATTGAAAGGCGTTTCCCGTTGCACTAATAAAAAGTGCGATATAAATATGCCAAGGCTGTAGGTGTCCTGTACTTGCCAACAGGAATAATCCTAGCGTACTAATTCCTGCACTAATATCCCCTAAAATCATCACCTGGCGACGATTCCAGCGATCCACCGCAATACCAGCAATGGGAGAAACGATGACACGGGGTACAGCGAAACAGAGGGACATGATTGCGTATTGAGTTATGGATTGAGTTTCTTGATAAACCCAAACCATCAGGGCAAATGAACCCAGTCCTGAACCAATTAAAGAGACTAATTGACCCAACCAAATAATTAAAAAGACTTTCATAATTTTAGAATAGTTACAACCTCGATCACCTAGTGCCGCTACGCTTAAGTCAAAAGGCAAAAGGCAAAAAGAACGAATGATAAATGATAAATGTTAAATGATAAATGAAATGACCCCTACACTTCTTTGGCCAGATGAATGGACTGGTTTAAAGTATCAGCTAGGACTTGGACATGAGGGACTGACATAATGGTTAAATGATCACCTGGTATTGTGTGAATTTCTACAGAATGACTTGTCCATTGTTGCCAACCTAAAGACGGATCACTGGTTTCAACCATAGAGGTACTGTCATCTGAGTCTGCTGCTCGAAATACCACCAGATTACCACAAATAGACTCTTCGGGAGAATAGACAATTTGACTATGGGTTTTAAACACTTCAATTAACCCTTTAACTTGTTTGATATCACCTTGGGGCGCAATCAATTGAGCTTGTTCTAAATAGGTTTTAAAATACTCCAACTGTCCTTCATAAGATAATTCTCGTAATTGCTCAGTGGACATTTCAATAGTCAGTTTTTGTAACTTATTGATGATTTGACTAATATAATAAATCCAATCTGCATCGTCCCAGTCTTGTTCAAACTCTTCTGTATGATGTTGAGGGGCCAAAGCATCAAAAATAACGACTAAACCAATTTCTTGACCTTGTTGCTCTAACTGTTTTGCCATTTCAAAAGCAATGGAAGCACCGAAAGAATGGCCGCCTAATAAATACGGGCCTTCTGGTTGAACCTTTTGTATCACTTTAATATACTCAGTTGCGATCGCTTCAATGTGAGTTAGAGGGTCAGTTTTTCCATCTAAACCAATGGATTGTAAACCATAAAACGGTCGATTAGTGCCTAATGCCTTAGCTAAATGATACAAATAGATGACATTACCCCCCAACCCTGGCACACAGAAAAAGGGAGTTCCTTCGCCATGAGGTTGAATATTGACCAAAGGCGACCAAGCTGAGACAGTATCAGATGAGCGTAGTAAATTAGCCAATTCTTCAACAGTAGAATATTGGAATAGAGTAGCCAAAGGCAACAATCGCTCAAAGACTTCACTAATTTTGGAAATGAGGCGAACTGCCAATAGAGAATGGCCCCCTAATTCAAAAAAGCTATCTTCAACACTGATCGGAGCAACGTTAAGAATTTCCTCCCAAATTTCTACCAGTTGTTGTTCTAGTGCATCTCTGGGGGCAATAAAGCGTTGCTGAGAACTCCGTGTGAAGGCTGTAGGAATAGGGAGAGAACGACGGTCAATTTTACCATTGGGAGTGAGGGGAAGAGAGGGCAACAAAACGAAGGCAAAAGGAATCATATAGTCTGGTAATTTGTCCTTTAGATAATCCCGTAAAACTTGATTTAACTTCCCTTCTACTGTTATTACTTGATCGTCATCATCAGGAAAAAGAGAAGATACAACGTAAGCTACTAATTGCTTATTATCAAAATCATCTTGACGAACAATAACCACTGCTTCTCTCACATCAGGATGTTGAGTCACAATGCCCTCAATTTCTCCTAATTCAATACGGAATCCTCGAATTTTCACCTGATAGTCCATGCGTCCTAAATACTCAATATTGCCATCGGGTAAATAGCGACATAAATCACCGGTTTTGTAGAGTCTTGCCTGAGTATCTTGACTAAAAGGATCATCGATAAACTTTTCGTCCGTCAATTGAGGACGGTTTAAATAACCTTTTCCCACTTGCACCCCACCAATATGTAATTCTCCCACTGCCCCCATAGGAACAGGTTTTAGGTTTTGATTTAGGATATAAAGTTGAGTATTAGCAACGGGTCGACCTATGGGAACCTTTTTCAGAGGAGAGTGAGGTTGACATTGCCAGTAAGAAACATCGATCGCAGCTTCCGTTGGCCCATAAAGATTATGTAATTCACAATTAAGACGAGCAAAAAATCGCTCCTGTAGATCATAGGGGAGTGCTTCTCCGCTACAAATTACCCGTTTCAGACTCCTACAGTTTGTAACATTTGGTTCCTCAATAAAGATTTGAAGCATAGGAGGAACAAAATGGAGGGTTGTAATTTGCTCTTGTTGAATCGTTTCCAGCAGATAGGCACTATCTTTATGTCCTTCTGGTTTAGCTACCACTAAAGTTGCTCCCGTCATTAACGGCCAGAAAAATTCCCAAACCGAGACATCAAAACTAAAGGGTGTTTTTTGTAAAATGCGATCGCTTGCTTCTAGTTGATAAGCTTCTTGCATCCATAAGAGACGATTAACAATACCCCGATGACGGTTCATCGCTCCTTTGGGTTTTCCCGTGGAACCGGAGGTGTAAATCATATAAGCTAAATGGTCAACGGTGGTAAGATTAGGAGGATTATCCGTCGAATAAGTAGCTAAACAAGTCCAATCATCATCTAAAGAGAATAAAGAAGCATCCGTTGCGGGTAATTGCTCAATTAGCTTTCCTTGAGTCAAGACCATTGAAACTTGAGAATCTTCTAACATATAAGCGATGCGATCGCTAGGATAATTGGGATCAATAGGAACGTAGGCGGCTCCAGCTTTAAGAATGCCCAACAAACCAATCACCATTTCTAAAGACCGTTCTAAGGCTATTCCTACCAAATTATCAGCTTGAATTCCCTTTTCTCTGAGATAATAAGCCAATTGATTAGCCTTTGCATTTAATTCACCATAGGTTAAAGATTGCCCTTCAAATTTAACCGCAATGGCTTGAGGTGATTGATTAACTTGTGCTTCAATTAGTTGATGTAAGCATTGATGGTTAGGATAATCTCTGGTTGTATCGTTCCAGTCAACGAGAATCTGCTGTTTTTCTGACTCTGTTAAGGGTGATAATTCCTGAACAGAGAGTTGGGGTTTAGTAGCAATTTTTTCGAGAATCACCGCTAAATGGCCTAAAATTCTCTCAATCGTCTCCTCACTGAAACGATTGGCTATATAACTTACCATGAACGATAACTCTTGTCCTGGTCCAATCAATAACAGCAAAGGATAGTTTGTCCGTTCAAAAGCAGAACTATCAAGAATTTTCAGATTAGTATCTTGAGATTGAGACGAATCATCAACCGGATAATTTTCAAAAATGACTAAACTTTCAAATAATTCTTGCCCGCGAGCAACCTCACTCCATTCCATTATTTTTGAAAGAGGTGTATAAAAATAAGTGTCTTGTTCTCGGTATTGGCGATTAATCTCTTGTAACCAAGGAATAACCGAGCTTTCTTGAGGAATTGTCACCCTTACCGGCAGAGTATTAATAAACAACCCTACCATTGACTCTACCCCTTCCAATTCTGGGGGTCTTCCTGAGACTGTTGTGCCAAAGACCACATCTGACTCTCCACTATAGCAACTCAATAACCATGCCCAAGCAGCTTGAACGATGATATTGAGGGTAACCCGATGCTCTTGAGCCAGTAATTGCAGTTTTTCGGTAACATCACGGGAAAGTTGACCGTGTTTGACTTCGTATTCTGTTGACTGTTCACTCAATTGAGCCATGGGATCACTAATTAAAGGAGTGGGTGCAGTAAAACCTTTTAATTTGTCTCTCCAGAATCTTTCTGCTTCGGATAAATCTTGTTGTTGTAACCAACTGATGTAATTTCGATAAGGACTAGGTAATTTTAACTCAAGGGTTGATTGTTGTTCGTAAGCATAATAAAAAGACCATAATTCTTGATAAAGAAGGGCTGTAGACCAACCATCTAAGAGGATATCGTGATAAGAGCGTAAGAATTCATAAGTATCCTCGTTGAGTTGAATGAGGGTAAACCGTATCAAAGGTGCTTGTGTTAAGTCAAATCCTTGATTACGATCGTTCTTTAACAACTGTTCTCGATTTTGTTGTTGTTCCGTGGGGGAAAAAGAACGCCAATCTAATTCTGACCAAGAGAAATTTACCTGCTTAAAGACGACTTGTACAGGTTGCTCTAACCCTTTTTCATAGAAACCTGTTCGTAAAATGCCATGACGTTGAATTATCTGTTCCCAAGCGTACCGAAGTGCGGCAGGGTTTAACGAGCCTTGTATTTTAACCATTGATTGTTCAAAGTAAACCGATGATTCTAGGGAATACAAAGTGTGGAACAAAATTCCTTGTTGTGTTGGCGAGAGCGCATAAATATCTTCTATGTTGCTTTGATTAGGGATTTGACTCAGTAAATAATCTAGTTCTTGCTGCTTAAGATTAGCCACAGGAAAGTCAGAAGGGGTAAAGCCTCCTGCTTCTGGTGATTGACAATGTTCAATCAGAAATTGTAGATTATTCTGATAATCATCAGCGAGTTTTTTAATTGTTTCTCTATGATGGAAATTATAATTAAATGTCCAATTTATTCTTAATTTATCAGCAATAATTTGACCATTAATATCAATAAGATGGCGACGTAAACATTGCTGACTATGGGATAAACCGGTAGATTCTTGAGCAAAGCCCAGAATGGGAGGTGAAGTCGCGATTTGATCAAATTGTCCCAAGTAATTAAAACTGATTTGTGCTTGAGGTAAATCACCTAGTCTGTCTTGAGTTTCAGGATTCAAATAATTTAAAATGCCGTAACTAATGCCTTTTTTGGGAATGGCTCGTAATTGTTCTTTAATTTCTTTAATTGCTTCTCCTAAATTGTTTTTTCCTTGTTCTCTTAAACTCAAATTGACTGGGAAAATGCTAGTAAACCAGCCGATAGTTCTCGATATATCAATATCTTCAAATAAATCTTCCCTTCCATGTCCTTCTAAATCTAATCTTAATGATTTTTCTCCTGTCCACTGCTCAAAGGTTAAGACTAATGCTGTGAGCAAAATATCGTTAATTTGCGTATTATAAACCGAAGGCACTTCTTGTAATAATGCTTTTGTTTCTTCTGTCGTTAGAGCGATAGTCACATCAGCAGTGGATGCTTCTGTATTTTGAGTTTCATCAACCTCATAATCAAGGGGCAAACTTGTTTTTGTTACAGTTTGACTTTGCCAATAATCTAACTCAACTTTTAAAGCTTCTGAGTTAGCATATTCGAGCAGTTTATTACCCCATTGTCGATAAGATGATGTCTTTGATGGTAGTATTATCTCTTGCCCTTGGTCTAATTGATGATAAACTTTAACTAAATCTTCTAACAAAATTCGCCAAGATATTCCATCTATAGCTAAATGGTGAATCACTATTAATAAACGACTTGGTTGTTTATCTCTTAGGTTAAACAGTACGACTTTTCCTAATTTACCCTGACTTAAATTGAGACTTTTTTGAGCTTGGTTGGCTTCTGTTTCAATTATCTTTGATTGTTGAGCTATTTCTAGGTTTGATAGGTCTTTGACTTCTACCGTAAAATCTGACTCTGCTTTTTGATAACTTTGTTGCCAATCATCGGCTACTTTTTCATATCTGAAACGTAACACGTCATGATGTTCTAAAAGAATTTTGAAGGCTTGATTTAATTGTTGATGATTAATGTTGTTTTCAACTTCTAATAAAACTGCTTGATTCCAGTGGTCAATTTCCGGTAGATTCTGTTCAAAAAACCAGTGTTGAATAGGGGTTAAAGGAGCGACTCCTGTGAGTATTCCCTGTTCTATTTCTAATTCTTCTAATTCTTGCGCTACTGTAGCTAATTCAGCAATGGTTTGATATTCAAATAATTGCTTAGGACTAATGTTCAAACCTGCTTGTTTAGTACGGGCTACAATTTGAATGGTGATAATTGAATCTCCTCCTAATTCAAAGAAGTTGCTGTTAATACTGATGCGCTCTAGTCGTAATACCTCAGACCACACTTGGGCTATAATTCTTTCTGTCTGAGTAGAAGGGGCGACAAAATTGGCTTGTGCTATTGCTGAAAAGTCGGGTGCAGGTAAGGCTTTACGGTCAACTTTTCCATTGGGTGTTAATGGCAATTTTTCTAAGAAGACAAAGGCACTGGGTATCATGTAGTCTGGTAGTTGTCCTTTGAGATAGTCTCTTAAGGTTTGCTCTAAACTTTCCTCAGACACAGCTTGGGCTACAATGTAGGCCACTAAGCGTTTGTTTCCGGGTTGGTCTTCTCTAGCAATTACCACACTTTCTCGAACTTCGCGGTGGCGACTAAGAAGGGACTCAATTTCTCCTAATTCGATTCTAAAGCCTCTTATTTTAACTTGATGGTCTATCCTCCCTATGTATTCGATGTTGCCATCTGGGAGATAACGACAGAAATCTCCTGTTTTGTAGAGTCTGGTTTTTCCCGTTGGGTCAAAGGGGTTGGATATAAATTTTGCGGCTGTTAATTCTGGTCTGTTTAAATAACCTCTTGCGAGTCCATCTCCTCCAATCAGTAATTCTCCGGGTACACCAATTGGAACAGGTTGCAAAGAAGCATCAACAATATAAACTTGTTGATTAGGGATGGGTCTGCCAATAGGCAGTTTTTCTAAATCTTCTCGATATTCACCAATTGTCGCGCACACTGTATCTTCGGTAGGGCCATAACCATTAAGAAAACGCCTTCCTTTTGACCATTTGCCTGCTAAATCTACAGGACAAGCTTCCCCGGCTACCATCATTGTTTCTACACCTGATAAAGCATCAAAGGACATCACGGGCAAAGCTGAAGGGGGTAACGTTAAATGAGTAATACCGTAATGATTAATTGTTTGCTCTAGGTTCTCTCCAGGTAAAGTGGCATCTTTATCAGCCAATACTAATGTAGCTCCTGCACACAAAGCCATGACGATTTCGGAAACTGAAGCATCAAAACTAAAAGAGGCAAATTGCAAAATTCGACTTTCTTGACGAACGTGCAGAAGTCTAATTTGTGCCTGAGCAAGATTGACCAATCCTTGATGTTGAAGCATCACCCCTTTCGGTTTACCTGTTGACCCAGAGGTGTAAATTACATAGGCAAGATTTTGGGAGTTAGTTAAGGTTACTGGAGAGGTTATTGGTTCTTGAGAAATTGTTAACCAATCTTGATCTAGAGTAATAATTAATCCTGTAATTTCTGGTAAATTAGCTTTTATTTTATTTTTGGTTAATATAATTTGAACTTGAGAATTTTCTAAGATATACTCAATGCGTTTTTGGGGATAATTCGGATCAATAGGAACATAAGCTCCTCCTGCTTTTAAGATTCCTAAGAATCCAATTGTCATCTCCAATGATTTCTCAACACATATTCCCACTAAGGTATCTGGTCCAACTCCCAATTTCTGCAAATAATGGGCTAATTGATTGGCTTTTTCATTCAGTTCTTGATAGGTTAATTGCTCTTCTTCATACACTACTGCCACTGCATCGGGTGTTTTTTTTACCTGTTCTTCAAATAATTGATGAATACATTTATCTTGAGGATACTCGACTTTTGTCTTGTTCCATTCTACTAATATTTTCTCTTTTTCGGACTCGCTCAATAAGGGTAATTTTGCTACTTGTTCATCAGGTTTATTTACCATTCCTTCTAAGAGGACTTGGATCTGTTTTGCCATTCTTTCTATAGTTTCTCTTTCAAATAAGTCCGTATTATACTCCCAACTTCCTTGAAGTCCTGACTCAGTTTCTTCCATTGATAAGGTCAAATCAAATTTTGCAATATTAAAATTAATGTCTAAAGGAGATAAGGTCAATCCTGGTAAGGTTAATTTTTGGCTTGGTACATTTTGCAGAACAAACATTACTTGAAATAGAGGACTATAACTCAAGTTACGTTTAGGTTTTAACTCTTCAACTAATTTTTCAAAGGGAATTTCTTGATGAGCATAAGCCTCTAAACAAGTTTTTTTAACTTGTTGAAGTAGTTGCCTAACTGTTAAATTATCTTCAATATTGATTCGCATAATCAAAGTATTGACAAAAAAGCCAATTAATGATTCTATTTCTTGGCGATTTCGATTAGCAATGGGTGTTCCAATGGCAATATCTTCTTGTCTTGAATAACGGCTCAATAAAACACTAAAACCACTCAACAAAATCATAAATAAGGTAACATCTAAATCTTGAGTTAGTTTTTTTAATTTTTGGGTTAATTCTTGAGAAAGTGCAAAAGTATAGTGCGAACCTTTAAATGTCTGTTTCGGCGGTCTAGAATAATCTGTAGGAAGTTCTAATAAGGGAGGAATACCTGATAATTTTGTCTTCCAATAATCAATTTGATTTTGTAAATTATCTCCTGATAGCCATTCTCTTTGCCACATCGCAAAGTCAGCATATTGTATCTTGAGGGGAGATAATAATGGTTCTTTTCCTTGAACATAACTTGAATATAAAGTTGTTAATTCTTGTATAAATACCCCCATAGACCAACCATCAGAGATGATATGGTGCATGGTTATCAGAATAATGTGAGTTTCTGCTTCTAATGTAATCAGACTTGCCCGAATTAGTCTATCTTGAGACAGGTTAAAGGGTTTCTGAATTTCTTTTTCAATAAGCTCCTGAGTTCGTATCTCTTTTTTATCTAGTTCTAACGATTCTAAATTGATTATTTCTAGGTTCAGATGATCATCTAAGTCGATAATTTGGATTGGTTTCCCGTTTAAAGTTTCCAATCTTGTTCTTAAGCTTTCATGTCTTTGAGTAATCTGATTAAGACTTTTTTCTAAGGCTTCTTTGTCAAGATGTCCTTCTAATTTCAAGATCCCCGGCATATTATAGGTAGCATTTTGCCCTTCCAGTTGGTCTAAAAACCATAGTCTTTGTTGAGCAAAGGATAGGGATAGATTTCGCCTTTTTGCTTGGGTTTTAATGATGTCTTTAGTAACCAGAATGCCTTGATTTTCTTGTAAAAAAGCAATAACATCTGCTTTACGACTCGTTAATTCAGCTTTTAATGCAGGTGTTAATGCTCCTTTCGGCGCATTCAATTTCAACTTGTCTTTTTCAACAGAGAGCTTGATATCAAGTTTGTTGAGTTCGGATAAAAAGGATTCAATAGACTGATTCATAATTTCTAGATTTTGATGCTCAATTTTGACTAAGTATTGACAGGTAACACTCCTATCTCCAGAGGATTAAATTTCTAATTCTTCTCGATCAGAATCATCAACAGATGAATACTGTTCATCTTGAATTGCTGTTCTTAAAAGGCTCCTTTCGATGGACTCTGCAAAGGTTGCGATCGTAGGTTTCTCAAATAATAAACGGAGTGGAATTTCTAAGGAAAATTCTGCTCGAATCCGAGATATTACCTGAGTTGCCAATAGGGAATGACCTCCTAATTCAAAGAAATTCTCGTTAATTCCTACTTGTTCGATTTTTAATACTTCCTGCCAAATACGAGCTAAGGTGATTTCGGTTTCATTTTGGGGAGGAACAAATTCACCTGATGTTACTCTTTGACTCCAATCAGGAGCAGGCAGAGCTTTACGGTTTATTTTTCCATTAGGAGTTAGGGGTAATTTCTCTAACAGTACAAAGGCATTCGGTATCATATAATCTGGCAGTTGCTCTTTGAGATAGTCTCTTAATATTTGTGTGACACTCTCTTGATTCATTTCATCAGAGACAATGTAGGCAACTAATTGTTTATTTCCCGGTTCATCTTCTCTGGCAATAACAACGTTTTCTCCAACCTGAGAATGGTTACTAAGTTGAGCTTCTATTTCCCCTAGTTCAATTCTAAATCCTCTTATTTTTACTTGATGGTCAATACGTCCAATATATTCAATATTTCCATCCGGTAGGTAACGGCATAAATCTCCTGTTTTGTAGAGTCTTCCTTTCCCAAAGGGGTTGGAGATGAATTTTTCGGCTGTTAATTCTGGTCTGTTTAGATATCCTCTTGCCAGTCCATCTCCTCCAATCAGTAATTCTCCAGGTACTCCAATTGGAAGAGGTTGTAAGTTAGAATCTAGGATATAGATTTGAATGTTATGGAGAGCTTGGCCGATAGTTGGTCGGATTTCCCTAGTTTCAATTGGTTTTATCGTTGTATCTACAGTGTTTTCCGTTGGTCCGTATAAGTTATAAAACTGAATTTTGTCACTTTGGCGAAGATTGTTCCAAGTTATAGAATCGATGGCCTCTCCCCCTAAAAGAACTTTTTTTAGATTACTTTGAAGGCGAAGTAAATTAGCCTCTATCATGCCTCTTAACTGCCCTGGGGTGCAATCTAAAACTTGAATTTGATTAGTGCAAAGATAGTTGAAAAAAGCTGACGAATCAAGGCGAATATCTTCAGGAACAATATAGAGAGTATGACCATAAGCAATTTGAATCCATTGTTTAACGCTAGTATCAAAAGAGAAAGAACCATTTACGGCAATTCTTTGTTTTCCTACTTTAGGGTAGACTTTGTCTTGAAGATTAATGCTTAAGTTTATAATGGATTGATGTTCAACCATTACGCCTTTTGGCTTCCCAGTTGAACCAGAAGTATAAATTACATAAGCTAGATTGTCTGAATTAGCTTGGGATAAGATATTATTATTTTTCTCGTGAACAATAGCTGACCAATCTTTATCTAAACAAATTTTCTGCGTTTGTGTTTGAGGAAAATTCCTAGTTAATTTTTCCTGAGTTAACACAACTGAAACCCCTGAATCCTCTAACATATACTCAATACGTTCTTGTGGGTAATTAGGGTCAATAGGAACATAAGCTCCTCCTGCTTTTAATATCCCTAATAACCCAATTATCATCTCCAGAGACCGCTCGACACATA
>JBFRWO010000364.1:0-7687 GCA_051439625.1 Crocosphaera sp.
TTTAAAGCGGTTTCTAAGTTCTCAATGGCTTTGTCTGAAACAATGTTTCCTAATGCTTCTGCGGCGTTGCTACGAACAAACTTATCAGAGTCATTTAAAGCCTTTTCTAACTCAGATATTCCTTTCTCAGACTTTGTTCTCCCCATCAACTCCACCCGATATAAGACTGGAATCTCCAACTTTTTAACTAAATCAACTGTCTCACCCTGAAATTTATAATTTACCTCCCCGGCTAACCTCGCACCTAACTTTAAATCCACTGCTAACCCCAACTTAACCAACCTAACTGCTTGCTTTTCCTCCCTCAATAACCCTGCAACCACTGCCATTGGTTCCGTCCATTTCAGATAATTAAGATAGTCCCACTGCAACTGTTCATCGGTTAGCTTATCGAACTCTAGCACTAGGGTTTCCGCAGTATAATATTCTTGGATTAATTGATGACGAAATTCAATTTCATCCTGTCCCCGTCGTTGCAAAAGATGATAATTCAATAAATCTTGTAACCAAAGACGACAACGACGCAAAGAATAGTCATTTTCCCCTTTTTCTGCCAAAAATTCCTCTAAAATGTTTTCTGCTTCCGTTGCACTAATAGCCGGTTCATCTTTACGTTTGGTCATCTCAAAAGCAAGATATTTTAAGGAATCTGACCATAAAATACGAGAATTGCTATGTGTTGTCACATCTGCTTTCAATTTCTCATCATAAATACTCGTAAATGCCCGAAACACACCCCCTAAATTATCGGGTATTTCCTGCTTATTCTGCACAAAAACAGAACATAACATCCATAACAGCAAAGGAGTTTCCCCTAACTCTTTTATTCTTCCCCCCAACTGCTTTAATATTCCCTCAGCTTGCTCTTCAGGTAAATAACCCTTAACAAACTGCTGCATCTGAGGTTCCGTTAAGGGTTCCATTGTCAGCTTTTTCTCAATATTCAAATCACCCCGTAACCCCAACTCTCTCGTGGTGAAAATCATGGGAGTTTGTGGATATTGCTGCTCAAACTGCTGTAAATCTCGATAAGCTGCATCGGATGGCAACTCGTTCACCCCATCCACCAATAACAGTAATTTACCCTCTTTTAATAGAGTTTCTAGGTCATTGTAATTGACAAAAAACTGATTTTGTGATACAAAATTTTGAATTAAATCCAGAACCGATGTTTTATAGGATCTTAGTTCTACCAACACAGGAATTTCTCCCTTTATCCCCGTCTTCTCGTCTCTCTCTCTCCTCTTTTCACTTTCTTCCAACAATAAGCGAATTAAAGCAGTAGACTTGCCTGAACCTGGTTTTCCTCGTAATAGAACATGATTAGCTGCATATTTTCGTAAACCTTCTAAAATACCGAATCTTTCTATTGTTTCCTTTTCTTCTTCCCTATTTTCTCTCTCTTCCTTTTTAGGAACAGTTTGCACCATTAATCCCAAGTCTAACAAAAAAGGCTGCGATCGCATTATTTCATAATTTTTGAGTTTAGATATTTCTTTGCCAACAACATCAGTAACAGTATAAGTCTTCCACCACTGCGTATATCTAGAATTATTACAGATTGCCTCTAAATATGCTGAAAAATCAACTGTCACAATTAATTAAGAGTTAATCAAGAACATAATCTGATTATATCCGATTCATCCGGTGGGTTACGACGGATTTTTATGATCTTGTCACAATCTAAATTATGGCCATCTAACCCACCCTACATTTAAAATGGTTTTGTGGCGAAAATGGTACGATGACGATGATCTAATTGGTGTTTAAATCCGTTAGACTTTTGATGATAATAGGTTTATTTTATCATAAACTACAAGATTAATGAAATTTTAATTAGTAAAAGTATGAGCAATAATTTACAACAAAATATACACGCTATTATCCGAGCAGGTAATGAAAAAGGCTATGTAGCAGAATGTGTAGAAATCTCTGTTTTTACACAAGGAATGACACTAGATGCAGTCTCAAAAAATTTAGTAGAAGCTATTAGTTTGCATCTGGAAGATGAGAATTTATATGAGTTAGGTTTTGTTTCTAAACCTTCTCTTGTTGTTACCTTTGAATTACAACCAGAATATGCCTAAATTAAAACGACTATCGGGTTTAGAAGTTATCAAAATACTTGGACTGTATTATACACTAACCTCCAAACTGTTATACTACAAAGTAAATGTTTAATTCTCAGTGATTCTGACTTCATTCAATTTTCCTCCAAAATTTGCATAATTTTTTGTTCAAGGTAAGGAATTTCATTAATAACAGCATCCCAAACAATGTCATAGTCAATACCAAAATAATTATGGATTAATTTATCTCGCATTCCTGCTATTTTTCGCCATTCAATTTCTGGATAATCAGTCCGAAAATTATGGGGTAACTGTTTGACAGCTTCTCCAATAATTTCAAGACTTCTAACCCAAGCTCGTTTTAAAGTTTGATCATTGATAAAATCTTTCTTATTTAAACCTTGAGAGGTGGTAATTAAGTAATTAGTTTCATCAAGAATATGTCTTAAATAATCACTCGAAGATGGGGACATATTCCACCTCTTGTAAGATTTCTTTACCAAGATAAGGACTTAATGATTCAGGGGTAATTAAATCAACTTTTCGTTCTAATAAATCTTCAAGAAAAATTGATAAACTCATAAAGTTATCGAAGGTTTTTAAATGAGGATGAAATGTGACCAATATATCAACATCACTATCTTGATTAACTTGCGCTTTGATAAATGAACCAAATAACCCTAAACGTGACACTCCAAACTCTTGAAAGCGTTCTTTATTTTGTTTAATTAAAGTGATGATATCCTGTTTTGTGTTAACTTTCATTTTCGTCATAATCTTAGATGATTTTCAATCAGCAATTTTTGTCTGAGTTAAATGATAAGCTTGTCTTAATTCTCTCAACATCAGTTGTTCAGCAATTAAGTTATCAGCTTCTCCTTGAATTTCAGATTGTTCTTGCGGTGTAAATTTTGACATCATTTCTGCTAAAGTTTTAGTCATTTTTTCCTTTTTATTATGAGATATTATCTAAATGTTGATCAAACTGACCAACTCATCATACAATTGACACTTGATAGGTTATGATAGCCAAATTATGATCGAACTGACCCCCGCAGCGATAAAAGAAATAAAACGAATGCAAAATAGTCGTCAACAACCTGATAGTTACTTTCGTTTAGCAGTTAAACCAGGGGGTTGTGATGGACTGTACTATACCTTTGACTTATGTGACAGCAAAGAAAATAGCGATCGCCTTCACACCATAGAAGACATTTCCCTACTCATCGATGAACACAGTTTAAACTATTTATCAGATTTGCGCTTAGACTACGCAGAAGACTTAATGGGAGGAGGTTTTCGCTTCCATAACCCCTTAATTACTACTTCCTGTCGTTGCGGTTTATCCTTCACCATTAAAGAAAAATGAAACCGTAGCAATTAACATTGACAGAGCATAGAATATATTGGTATGATGGCAATTTGTGAGCGATTTTATTAAATTAGAAATTGCAGCAGCTTTGTTATATGTGAAATTATGCCAACTATTCAACAATTAATTAGGAGTGAACGCTCCAAAGCCAAAAAGAAAACTAAATCTCCTGCCCTTAAGCAGTGTCCCCAACGTCGGGGTGTATGCACTAGAGTATATACCACTACCCCCAAAAAACCCAACTCTGCTCTGAGAAAAGTAGCAAGGGTTCGCTTAACATCAGGGTTTGAAGTAACTGCTTATATTCCCGGTATTGGTCATAACCTACAAGAACACTCCGTAGTATTAATTCGCGGAGGAAGGGTAAAAGATTTACCTGGAGTGCGTTATCATATTATTCGGGGAACCCTCGATGCTCAAGGGGTAAAAGACCGGAAACAAGGTCGTTCTAAATATGGAACCAAAAAGCCCAAAGAGTAAAATAAACACTCTTTCAATCAACAATACCGAACCTTGAAAATAACAAATAACCTGACAGTTATTTGATAAAGAAAACCGTAATGTCAACTTAGTTCAAAGGAACAAACCACTATGTCTCGCCGAGGAAACATCAAAAGAAAGCCCGTTCCCCCCGATCCCATTTATAATAGTTGTTTATTAAACATGACCATTCGTCGAGTCATGAAAAGCGGTAAAAAATCTCTAGCTGCTGGTATCGTATATGATGCCATGAACATGATCAAAGAGAGAACCGGAGAAGAACCCTTAGACGTATTTGAAAAAGCAATTAAAAATCTAACCCCCTTAGTAGAAGTAAAAGCGAGACGGGTAGGTGGTGCAACCTATCAAGTTCCTATGGAAGTTCGTCCCTCAAGAGGAACTACCTTGGCATTACGGTGGTTAATCCGTTATTCTCGCATTAGAGGCGGTCGTACAATGGCCAGTAAACTCGCCAACGAGATCATGGACGCAGCTAATGAGACCGGGGCAGCCATGAAAAAACGGGACGAAACCCACCGTATGGCAGACGCGAACAAAGCCTTTGCTCATTACCGCTACTAAATCACTAACTGATTGGAAAATGTAAATTTTTCCAAAGAAAAGTATAGAATTGTAAATAGTGTAAACCGATAAACGGCCTCGACCAAGAAAAGGCAAAGCAGTAAGGAGGTAGCTGTGGCACGGAATATCCCCCTAGAAAGAGTGCGAAATATTGGTATTGCTGCCCACATCGATGCGGGCAAAACGACCACCACAGAACGCATTCTCTTCTATACCGGAATCGCATACAAACTCGGTGAAGTCCACGAAGGGACAGCGACAATGGACTGGATGGCCCAAGAACAAGAACGGGGCATCACCATTACAGCAGCAGCCATTACCACCAACTGGCTCGATCACCGCATCAACATCATCGACACCCCAGGTCACGTAGACTTCACCATCGAAGTTGAACGGTCTATGCGTGTATTAGACGGTGTGATCGCCGTATTTTGTTCCGTGGGAGGAGTTCAACCCCAGTCAGAAACGGTATGGCGACAAGCTAACCGTTACCAAGTGCCTCGCATTGCCTTTGTTAATAAAATGGACCGCACCGGGGCCAACTTTTTCAAAGTTTACCAACAAATCCGCGATCGCCTCAAAGCCAATGCGGTTCCCATCCAGATCCCCATCGGCACAGAAAGCGAATTTCGTGGCATTGTAGATTTAGTGAGAATGCGGGCGAAAATTTATCAAGATGATTTAGGCCAAAACATCGAAGATACAGAAATTCCAGCCGAATATTTAGAACAAGCTCAAGAATACCGCGCTAAACTCGTCGAAGCTGTAGCAGAAATCGATGAAACCCTTTTAGAGAAATATCTGGAAGGGGAAGAACTCACAGAAGAGGAAATTAAACAGGCACTACGGAAAGGAACCCTAGATAAGACAATTATCCCCATGTTGTGCGGTTCTGCTTTTAAAAATAAAGGGGTACAACTGCTATTAGATGCAGTAGTTGACTATTTACCCTCACCCCTAGATGTTCCCCCCATCACCGGGTTGTTAAAAGATGAAACAGAAGACAGCCGCAAAGCAGACGATAATGAGCCATTTTCTGCCTTAGCCTTTAAAATAGCTTCCGATCCCTACGGTCGTTTAACCTTCATGCGAGTTTATTCTGGGGTCTTAGAAAAAGGCAACTACGTTTACAACGCCACCAAAGACCAAAAAGAGCGTATATCTCGTTTAATTGTTCTAAAATCTAACGATCGCATCGAAGTAGACGAACTGCGGGCCGGAGACTTAGGTGCCGCTATTGGCCTACGAAATACCATCACCGGGGATACCCTATGTGATGATAAACATCCCATACTCCTAGAATCTTTATACATCCCAGAACCAGTTATTTCCGTAGCTGTAGAACCCAAAACCAAGCAAGATATGGAAAAACTTTCCAAAGCCTTGCAGGCATTATCCGACGAAGATCCCACCTTCAAAGTTAGTATTGACCCCGAAACCAATCAAACCGTGATCGCCGGCATGGGAGAACTCCACCTAGAAATTTTGGTGGATAGGATGTTGCGGGAATACAAAGTAGAAGCAAGCGTCGGTAAACCCCAAGTAGCTTACCGTGAAACCATCCGTAAACCTAGCGAAGCAGAAGGCAAATATATTCGTCAAAGCGGAGGTAAAGGTCAATACGGTCACGTGGTGGTTGAATTAGAACCCGCCGAAGCTGGCAGTGGTTTTGAGTTCGTTTCTAAAATTGTTGGGGGGGTGATTCCCAAAGAATTTATCGGACCGGCCGAACAAGGTATGAAAGAAGCCTGTGACTCGGGTATTATTGCCGGTTATCCCCTGATTGATGTTAAAGTCAGCTTAGTGGATGGTTCTTTCCACGACGTTGACTCCTCGGAAATGGCCTTTAAAATAGCAGGTTCTATGGCCATTCGAGATGCAGTTAAAAAAGCTTCTCCCGTTCTCCTCGAACCCATGATGGAAGTTGAAGTAGAAGTCCCAGAAGACTTCTTAGGCGATGTGATCGGGGATCTCAACTCCCGTCGCGGTAACATCGAAGGAATGAACACAGAAGACGGACTTGCCAAGCTTTCTGCTAACGTCCCACTAGCAGAAATGTTTGGTTATGCGACCGATATTCGGTCGAAAACCCAAGGACGGGGAATTTTCTCGATGGAGTTTAGCCATTATGCAGAAGTTCCTCGCAACGTCGCTGAAGCGATAGTCCTTAGAAACACAGGGAACGCCTACATTTATGACAGTGAATGATTATTTATTTAGGAATCAGTACATAGTTAACCATTGATAGTGGATAATAGACTATGGGTAACTGGTGACTAAAAAAAGATCACTGCTTAGAATACAGAAGACAAAAAAGGAACAGTTAATTCATGGCACGCGAAAAATTTGAACGGACTAAACCCCACGTTAACATCGGTACTGTTGGTCACGTTGACCACGGTAAAACAACCTTAACCGCTGCTATCACCATGACATTAGCGGCGGCGGGTCAGGCAAAAGCCCGTAACTACGAGGATATTGATGCAGCCCCCGAAGAAAAAGCACGGGGTATCACCATCAACACCGCTCACGTTGAATACGAAACCGAAGGCCGTCACTACGCTCACGTTGACTGTCCCGGTCACGCTGACTATGTGAAAAACATGATCACCGGAGCAGCACAAATGGACGGCGGTATCTTAGTGGTATCTGCTGCTGATGGTCCCATGCCCCAAACCCGTGAACACATCCTCTTAGCTAAACAGGTTGGGGTTCCTAATCTTGTGGTTTTCTTGAACAAACAAGACCAAGTAGATGATGAAGAACTCTTAGAATTAGTAGAACTCGAAGTAAGAGAACTTCTTAATGAGTATGATTTTCCTGGGGATGATATTCCCATCGTCACCGGCTCTGCTTTAATGGCTGTAGAAGCCCTTAAAGAAAATCCGAGCTTAGGAGAAGGGGATAATGAGTGGACCGATAAAATCCTGAACCTCATGAAAGAAGTGGATGCTTATATTCCTGAACCCGAACGGGAAGTAGATAAACCCTTCTTAATGGCAGTGGAAGACGTATTCTCCATTACTGGACGGGGAACCGTTGCCACCGGACGGATTGAAAGGGGTAAAGTGACAGTGGGTGAAACCGTCGAGATTGTTGGAATTACAGACACTCGTAGTACCACTGTAACTGGGGTAGAAATGTTCCAGAAAACCCTTGATGAAGGAATGGCAGGGGATAACGT
>JBFRWO010000365.1:0-5433 GCA_051439625.1 Crocosphaera sp.
TTAAAAAATGTCGTGCTAAACAAGATGAGAACGGCAAATTTCTGAAGAATGGTCAATCAGCAAAAAGAGCATTAAATCGGTTAATTAGAGACTGTTCCTGGGGAAATCTTACGGAAAAAATCGAGTCGGTAGCTGCGAAGTTTGGAACGATTTGTTTAAAGGTTAACCCTAAATTTACGTCTCAAAAATGCTCACACTGTGGACATATTCAAAAAGAAAACCGCAATAAAGAACGCTTTTTGTGTCTTAATTGCGGTTTTTTCTCAGATGCAGATCATCAAGCAAGTATAAATGTCGGCATTAAAGGACTTAAAACTCTTGGGATTAGTCAATCCAAGCTACTTCGGGTCACGGAGGAAGTTACGCCCAAACCTGAATTGACAGGTTCTAGACATAGGGAAATATCAGTCTCGTTGGAGACTGAGCCTGGGAACCCTCAACAGTTAAGTCTGTTTAAGTGGGTGAACGGGGAAGCGATTCCCTGTTAGAATCCCTAACTTCAGCGATAGCAAGTTGGGGTTCTTCAAACCGATAGTAATTCTCTCGAATTCATCTTTTTTGAGGATAAATTCTCTAATTGATTGGCTGAATTAACCTGATTCGTTTCCTCAAAATCACCAGCAATAAGCGGTTTAACTAACTGAAGGTCAAGCATTGTTGGATAACTTTGAATAATTTGAGAACAGTTTTTAATAAAGGTTTTGAGCCAAGCTTGTAACCATTGTAATTTGGTTGGAGTTAAAACAGTATCTAATTCACCGTCAAAAATGATTTCTGTAGATTCAGTCATTTCAAAATTATCTAACCATTCAAATACAGGCCGAGAAGACTGCCAATATTTTTTAGTCATAGTTTTTCCTAAATAACGACGACTCACTTTAGTAAGATGATTAAAAATTTCTAGTAATTGTTCAATAGTAATCGTAGGGATATTGGGTTTTGCTTTGGTTTTAACTGCTAGTATTTTTTGAGAAGAACTAAAACTATTTTTTTTATTGTCTACTAACTTCATAAAGACAGTTTCTGGATCAAATGAAGTATCAAATCTAGTTTGTTGATCATAACAAGCATCCCGTAATTCTGCTCCAGTTAACTTTGCTCCATTTAGATAACAACCATTAAATTTGGCTTCTTTAAAGTTCGTCTTTGTTAAATAAGCTCCAGTTAAATAAGCTCCAGTTAAATTAGTTTGATAGCAATTAGCTTTGATTAAATATATTCTAATAAGAGAAGCCCCTTGTAAATTAGCTCCTGTTAAATTCACCCCCGTAAAATTCGCTTCATTGAGATAAGCTTTCCGTAAATCTGCCCCAGTAAAATCAACATCTCTTAAATTTGCATAACTAAGATCAACTCCACGAAAATCAGTATAACTAAGATTAAGTCCCCTTAAATCTGCACGGCGCAGTTGAATATCCTGAAAATTTCTTTGACCCTGTTCATATCTTTTACTTAGGTCGATAGCGTTTTGACTTTGAAACATTGTCTCTCCTGAGTTTTGAGCAGCTACGTCTATTTTACATCAAATAAAATTGAATCTACAAAACATGATTAAAGTTTATTAACAAGTTTGATTCAACAGGAATAGTTATGAGTTACGTTAAACAAAATTAAGTGATTTTACACAGAAAATTATTAAATTGAAACAGTAAATAAATCGACAGTTAATTAGAAGTTAGGGAACTGTTTTTATTATTCAAAAATTTCAAAAAATCGTCAAGTATCAAAATCACTTCATAGTAGTGAGACTCATCACTACATTGTCTCCAACCTAGTGACCTGAGTTAGGATCTAGAGTCATAGAAGTTCTCATACTTGTTCGGTACAAAGGTTATCGCTTTGAGGCAGGAGGCAGGGGGCAACCCACCCCTAACCCCTCCCAGGAGGGGAAAAGGAGTTAGGCGTATCTCATGAGTCCAAGAAACGCTATATTAACAACTTATTGCATAAGGTTAAGTCCGCTTCCTTCAAAATTTTTATCGATTCCCAGGAACAGTTAAAGCTAAGATAGTAGGGAATTAACAATAAAATTTGACAAATTGACCTTGATAGCTTCAGCTAATTCTCGAGAAACGAAGGGTTTAACCACCCCATTTGACGTTATTGTGGTAGGGTCAGGGGCAGCCGGTTTATATGCCGCTCTGTGTTTACCTACTCACTATCGTGTGGGATTGATCACCAAAGATAGTTTAAAAACAGGAGCCAGTGATTGGGCTCAAGGTGGCATTGCCGCCGCCATTTCTCCAGAAGACTCTCCCAAGTTTCATGAAGAAGATACCCTCAAAGCGGGAGCCGGTTTATGCGACCTCAGTGCGGTGAAATTTTTGGTGGATCATGCTGGTACAGCTATCCACTCTCTGGTTGAGATGGGAGTCGCCTTCGATCGCAAAGGGGACAAACTAGCCATGACCTTAGAGGCAGCCCATTCCCATCCCCGTGTGCTACACGCAGCCGATACCACAGGACGAGCAATTGTTAGTACCTTAACCGAAAAAGTTCTAGAACGGTCTAATATCGAGATTCTTGCTCAAGCGATCGCCCTACAATTGTGGATTGATCCAGAAAAAAAATGCTGCCAAGGTTTAAGTGTTCTCTATAAAAGACAAATTAGCTGGATTCAAGCAGGGGCGGTTATTTTAGCCACTGGGGGCGGTGGACAAGTTTATACCCAAACCACCAATCCCTCTGTCAGTACGGGAGATGGAGTGGCATTAGCCTGGCGTGCAGGGGCGATTGTTAGGGACTTGGAGTTTTTTCAATTTCACCCCACTGCTTTAACTAAACCAGAAGCCCCCCATTTTCTCATCAGTGAAGCGGTTAGAGGAGAGGGGGCGCATTTGGTCGATGCTCAAGGAAGACGTTTTGCCTTTGATTATCATCCATCTGGAGAGTTAGCCCCAAGAGATGTGGTGAGTAGGGCAATTTTTGATTATCTACAAGGTAAAACGAATCAAACCAATGTTTATCTTGATTTACGTCCTATTGAAACGGAGCGAATTCGTTACAGGTTTCCCAATATTATTCGTGTTTGTCAAAAATGGGGCCTAGATGTGTTTAAAGAGCCGATTCCAGTCGCTCCTGCTGCCCATTATTGGATGGGAGGGGTTAAAGTAGATTTGAATAATGCTACTTCTATTGATGGCCTTTATGCCATTGGGGAAACTGCCAGTACAGGAGTTCACGGAGCAAATCGCCTTGCTAGTAATTCTTTGCTAGAGTGTTTAGTGTTTGCTGCTAAATTATCAGAACTAAATGTGATTTCCCCAGTCCATATAACCAAGACAACTGAGATTGTAATGAAAAATCAACAACAATGGCAGCAAGAAATGCCTCAAATTCTAGAAATTCGTCAGACCTTGCCCCAATTAATCTGGCAAAGTGCCGGTATTTCCCGCAACCAGACTGTATTAGAAGAAGCGATCGCACAAGTAAGTGTATGGCAAAAACAACTAAAGTCTTTGTCTATTAGTCAACCGATTCTCAACTTATTACCGAGTCAATCGGTTAAATTGGAAGTAGATACGGACCAAAATTATTTACGAACTTGTTCTGAAACAATTAATCTCGTGGATATTGCTTTCTTAATGCTTAAAAGTGCTTTATTTCGCACCGAAAGCAGAGGAGGCCATTATCGCCAAGACTATGCTCAATCTTCTCAACAATGGGAAAAACATACTCTAGTCTGTGATTCTCGGTGGTGGAAGGGTGAGATTAATTGATAAAGAAATGTGTTCACCGTTTAAGCTATTAATAAAACAACTATCAATACCTGCTTTCAACTCTATATGATGATTTACTATCGTTTATCTCTATTAATCTTAATCTGTTTATCTTATTTAACTTGTCCTTCCTTAAGTTTGGCTAATTCTAACTTGTTTACTTTTGATGAAATTGGCAAAAGAGAAAAGAAAATTGCCCAAGGAAATACTAATAATTCTCCAGATACTCCCTCTACTCCTAGTGCAGATTCAGATTATGATCGGGCTATGCAAGCCGGATATAAGGCGACCGAACAAAAAGATTATCAAACCGCACTAACAGAGTTTAAAAAAGCTCTCCAAGCAAGACCTAATGATATTTATGCTCAACAGGCTCTACAAAACGTTGAGTTTTACATAACTAGACAAAGTAATCCTTTGGCTAATTTCAGTTCCAATAGTATCCTTTTATTGTTTTTTTTAGTTATAATTACTATAGGTATTGGTCTAGGAATATTGATATTTTTACGTCGCAATTCAACCTATTCTCAAGATAAATTAGAAGAAGAATTATTGAAACCCCATAAATCTTATCCATTAGAATCTCAGGTCAAAGATAATGAAAATGTGCATGAAATAACCAGTACCAATTTTGATGCAGATAATGAAGATAAACCAGAACCGAAAACTCCATTGTTCTCTTATGATAATGATCAAATTGAATCAGGAATATCCCCAGAAGTTATGGTAGAAACAGCAGATTCAGAAGAGATGTTCGCTATTCAAAAAACCACCCGCATTCCTAGTGGAGATGAAGTCGAAACATTGCTTGAGCAACTGCAAGAAGATGATCCGAAAAAACGCCGTCAAGCTATTTGGAAACTAGCCCAAACTGCTGACTCTCGAGCCATGAAATCGCTAGTAGACTTGATGATTGATACAGACTCTCAAGAACGGAGTTTAATTTTAGAAGCCCTTTCTCAGATTAGCACAAGAACCCTCAAGCCCATGAACCATGCTTTAACCCTTTCTCTACAAGATAAAAATCCTCAAGTTCGTAAAAATGCAATCCGAGATTTAACAAGAATTCAAGAATTCATGTCTCAAATTTATCAACTCCTCTGTCATACTGCTATTGAAGATAGTGATCGTGAAGTACAAGAGACAGCAAAATGGGCAATTAATCAATTGAATACTCAGATTCCTCCTCTTCCAGATACACTGAGAGGAGAAAGTTTCCCTGAAGTGAGAGTAGAAGAGTCTTACTCTGATCTTATAGATTGAACTAGATTGAACTACAACAAAAAGCTTTCGATTTGTTAGGTATTTCTTCTATTTGTACCCAGTAACGACACCTCGCTTATTTGGTATGTCCCTGATACAGCATAGGTTATGGAGTTTTGTCAAAGGGGAAGTTCAGATTAAATAATAAAATAAAATTAATTCTTCGACAGAGTTATGGGTTGAAAAATTTTCAATTAATGAGAGAAAAACTATTAGCTTGTCTTTTTATATAAGTTTTTCTTATACTCATACTCACATCTTGCACCAAGAAAAGTTGATATGAGAATCGAACGCAGGTTTTCAACCTACTTGTCACCCCGTGAGATAAAATAGTAAAACAACTAAGCCATCCTTGGACTGTGCAAGAATGGCTTAGTTGTAAATATTAAGTCTGGCATCGAGCTATTGTCCCAGTGGGCTACCCCACAAGTATCGTGGCCGCTGAGGTGTT
>JBFRWO010000366.1:0-21237 GCA_051439625.1 Crocosphaera sp.
GCAGAACATCAAATTTCAGGTCTGGTTCACGGCTATTTAGTAACTTCAACCATTGCGAAGGGAAGTATTGCTAACATTGATACCCAAGCAGCAACAGCGATGCCCGGCGTTATAGAAATTTTCACCCACAAAAACCAACCCAAAATATTTACCCCCAGTAATGACTTTATAAACTCCAAAATTTATGAAGCTCGACTACCTTTATCAGATAATACGATTAATTATGCCGGTCAGATTGTTGGCTTAGTAGTAGCAGATACTTTTGAAAGAGCGCGGGATGCTGCTCAGAAGATCAAAATTGAATACGAAACTCAAACCCCCCAAGTTTGTACCGAAACGGCCAAATGTGAAAAAGCTATTGGTATGTTTGGGGAAGATATGGAGTATACAGCAGGGGAGTTCGAGACAGGAGATGTTTCCATAGCTTCCGCAGCAACAATAGAAGCAACTTATAATACTGAGATAGAAATTCATGCCCCCATGGAACCTCATGCTTTGGTAGCTGATTGGGAAAATAATGATTCTGTAACCATTTACGAACCAACTCAGTGGGTAACAGGGTCACAGAAAACCTATGCGGAACTTTTCGGCATTGCTCAAGAGCAAGTGCGCATTATTAGCCCTTATATTGGTGGTGGATTTGGTAGTAAAGGCTTTCCCTGGCCTCATGGTATTCTTTGTGTTGCTGCTGCTAGAGTTATTAACCGTCCTCTCAAGGTTGTTCTATCTCGTCGCCAAATGACGGCTAATACAGGACATAGATCGCAAACAGAGCAAACTATCCGCTTATCGGCAAAGGATACAGGAGAATTAACCGCGATCGAGCATCTGGCAAAATCTTATACCTCCCCAGTGGATGTATTTGCCGAACCCTGTACTGGTATTACTCCTGTGATCTATGCCACGCCGAATATAAAACTAAAACAAGAGATAGGCGTACTGAATGTGGGTACTCCTACTTTTATGCGCGCCCCAGGGGAAAATCCGGGACTTTTTGCTTTAGAATCGGCTATGGACGAATTAGCCTGGGAACTAAAGATTGACCCCGTAGAATTGCGTTTGAGAAATGAAACCAAAGAACATCAACGGAAAAAACTGCCCTTCTCCGCTAAGCATTTTGTGGAATGTTTGCAAACAGGGGCTGAGCGGTTTGGTTGGAGTCAACGGGTTATGGAACCGCGATCGCAAAAAAAAGGAGGACGTTTAGTCGGTTGGGGAATGGCATCGGCAAGTTTTCCGGCTTTACGCGCAGGGGGAACTGCTAAAGTCTGTTTATTCCCCAATGAAACAGCCCAGGTTTTAACCTCTGCTAACGACATGGGAACGGGAGCTTATACTGTCATCGCAATGACTGCTGCTGAGGCTTTGGGACTGCCTATAGAAAAGATTACAGTTAAGTTAGGGGATTCTATTTTGCCAGATGGTGGTCTTGCTGGTGGCTCACAAATGACTGCTTCTATCACTCCTGCGGTTTTAAATGCTTGTCAGAAGGTTTTGGAAACAGCGCAAGCTAAAAATGCCCAAGAAGCTTTTGTCAAACTCCGTGAGTCGGGGGGTGATGTCTATGAAGCAACGGCATCTTCTGCTCCTGGAGAAGAGGGGAAAAAATTTGCTTTTAACTCTTGGGGGGCGCATTTTTGCGAAGTTATGGTCGATGAGGAAATTGCCCGTCTTCGGATAACTCGTTGGGTTTCGGTCATGAATATTGGACGAGTTCTTAATAGTAAAACGGCAACTTCTCAGATACGGGGTGGTGTAACTATGGGTATTGGACACGCTTTAATGGAGGAATGCAATTTTGACCCTAATACTGGCTATCCTGTAGTTTACGATTTAGCAACCTATCACTTTCCTTCCCATGCTGATATTCCCCAGATTGAAGTTAGTTTTGTTGGTGAACCAGATACTAATTTTAATCCTATGGGAGTTCGTGGATGTGGTGAAATTGGCATTACAGGGGTATCTGCTGCTATTGCTAATGCGGTCTATCATGCAACAGGTAAACGTATCCGTAGTTTGCCTATTACTCCGGATAAGTTGTTGATTTAAACTCATATCTTGCACCTTGGATAAAAATAGTTAGTTCTGAGAGGGAACAGGGAATAGGCAACAGGCAACAGAGTTTTATTTTGATGCTAAGTAGTCGAACATAAATAAACAGCATTGCATTAATAAATGTTGACCAGGGTGAAACCTTTATCTGTTGTCTGTTTCCTTCTCGGACAATTAACTTTAAATATGTCTGACTACTTAACTGATTACAAATTGATTATCCTTTCATGGTTATTAAGTTTATTTGTTGCGGTGCAAGATGTCAGTTAAAAATAATTATTAACTTACTAAGAAGTCAAAAAAATGCACGAACTACAAGAGATAATCAATGCTTTTGAGTTGAATAAACAACAGGGCAAAAATACTTTTTTGGCAACTATTGTTAATAGTTTTGGCTCTACTTATCGTCAAAAAGGAGCAAAAATGTTAATTACAGAAACTGGTGAAATGGTAGGGACTTTAAGCGGCGGTTGTGTGGAAAATGATATTTTTCAATATACTAAACAAATAGCTAATGAACCTCTATTAATCACTTATGATGCTACTTCGGAAGAAGACCTTATTTGGGGTTTTGGATTAGGTTGTAAGGGGGCGGTACAAATATTACTAGAAAAACTAGATTTTTATTTGAAATTCTCAACCCTAAATTTATTTACTGAATGTTTGAAAAATCAAAAACATGGTGCTATTGCGACTATTTTTGATAAAGAAGGAGAAGTTGATGTTAAAATTGGCTCTCGTTTTTTTGTTTATCCTGATAATATCACCTATACAGACATTCAAGAACAAAACTTAAAAAATGTCATCGCTAATGACACTATTACTGCTAAAAATACTCGTAAATCTACTGTCAATACATACCAATTAGAATCAGGTAATGTACAAGTTTTTATCGAAGTTATTACACCTCCCACATCTCTGATTATTTTTGGTGCAGGTCGAGATGTTTTACCTGTGGTAAAATTAGCCAAAGAAATAGGTTGGCACGTTACAGTAGTTGATTGTCGCGCACAGGAAAAAACCTATCAAAGATTTGCTTTCGCGGACAAAATTATTCTTACCCGTCGTGACATTATTAGTCAACAGATATCAATAAAAGAAAATGATTTAGCTGTTGTCATGACTCATAATTATTTTGATGATTATAATATTATCAAATTTCTTCTACCAACAAAAATTTCTTCTGTGGGTGTGATGGGTTCAAAAAACCGTATTGCTAAAATAATAGAAGAATTAAATCCTACTAAAAACCAATTAGAAAAATTATATAGTCCCATCGGTTTGGATATTGGTGCAGATACTCCTGCTGAAATTGCTAACGCAATTATTAGTGAAATTCAAGCAGTTTGTACTAAACGTAATGCTAGTTTCTTAAAGTATCGTTCTCAACCTCTACATCAAAAATATGATGTTCAAGAAAAGCAAATTATAAACCAAAAACAGAGGTTAAAAATTGAACAAAAATAACGACCAAAAAAGTTCTATAGCTGTTATTATTCTTGCTGCTGGTGCATCAAGAAGGATGGGTCAACCTAAGCAATTATTGCCATATAAAGGACAAAATTTACTTAACTATATTACTAAATGTGCTATCGCTTCTCTGGGCAATCCAGTAATAGTAATACTGGGAGCAAATGTCGAAAAAATAGAACTAGAAATCGCTTCACTTCCTGTCAAATTAATTAAAAATAATCACTGGAATGAAGGAATTAGTAGCTCCATTCGTTGCGGAATTAGCTATATTCAAAAACAATATTTACACATAGATGGAGTAGTTTTTATTACCTGCGATCAACCTTTTATTTCAGCCAAACTGATCAAACAACTAATTGATGCTTATTATTCAACCAATAAACCGATAATTGCTAGTCAATATGAGGAAACGTTAGGCATACCTGCTTTATTTTCTCATACTTTTTTTCCAGAACTCATGCACTTAAAAGGCGATCGCGGTGCTAAAAAAATAATCAATAAATATCCAGATTTAGTATATGTAATAGACTTTCCTCAAGGCCAAATTGATTTGGATACATTAGAAAATTATCAGCATTTTATTCAAGGAATTCCCGATAATAACCTTTAATCATACTATCAAAAATTTTTGCAAGAATTCTACTCTAACATTAATCTTCTTCTCATCTCATTCTCATCTTGGTAGTTTTGAATAATAATATAGATTAATTCAAAAAGAGGACATTTTACTATGTTAACTAAATCTAAATCGCTCTTACTAGGTCTTTGTCTAACTGGCTTGGCTATTCCCTTTTCTTTAGTAGCTAACAGCCATCACCAAGCATCTGCTTCTCATGAGGTTTCCGTGTCACAACTCTATGCAAATAGCTCTAACAAAAACGTTGGTGGACCCTTAGCCAAAAAAATACAAGGACAACCTGTTGTTGTTGACATTTTCTCCACTTCGTGTTCAGCTTGCCGAACTCTAGCCCCGACTCTCTCTCAATTAAAAGAACGATATAAGGGAAAAGCCTATTTTATTGTTTTTGATGTTAGTAATAGAGGCAAAATTAGTGAATCAGAAGCAAAGGCTAGAGAATATGGTTTAGAAGACTTTTTTGCTAAACATAAATCTCAAACAGCGAGTGTTACTATTATTAATCCTGATAACGGTGATATCTTAAGTCAAGATCGTAAGAATTATGAGTTGAGTGATTATACTTCGGTATTAGATAATGCTATTTCTCAAAGATAATTAACTTTATTTTATTGTGGTGAAATGTAGAAGTCTGAGATTTTTTCTGCTTTAGACTTCTCTTTTATCTATATTTTCAAACTCTCCCCATCTCCCTTTCTTCCTTCCCTCTTCATAAGGACATTTTTATGACTCAACTACAGAAATCACTACCAAAAAAGAAGTCTTTAGGCCGTCCTAAAATACAAAAAAAATGGTTATTCTATTTTGGATTAGGTTTATTAGCTTTAATTCTAGTTGTCACCTTAGGCCCGGTGATTGGCCATCCTGTTGAAAAACTAATTTCTGTTGTAGAAAACCGTTATCAACAATGGTTTGATCAACAAAATACAAACAACCCCCTTGTTTTATTACCTCTCGCTTTTATTGGTGGTTTATTGGCTAGTGTTTCTCCCTGTATCTTAGCCTTACTTCCTGTCAACCTCAGTTATGTCGGTACATTAAATATAAAATCCCGTTGGGATGCTTTTAAGAAAGCTGGTCTATTTGTACTGGGTGCTGTCACCATTTTAAGTTTATTTGGCTTGGTTTCTTCCTTTGCTGGATTGGTGATGGTTGAATATCGCGGCTATATCAATATTGTGGTTGGCTTAATCATGGCTGTGATGGGATTGTGGTTAATAGGAGTTATCAAAATACCTTTACCACAGACAAATTTTAGTCTTCCTATTGCTGGCCCCTATGGAGTGGGTTTAACCTTTGCTTTAGTGAGTTCTCCCTGTGCTAGTCCGGTTTTATTCGCTGTGTTGGCTGCTGCTGCTGGTACAGGTTCTCAACTGTTAGGAACTCTAACAATGGTTAGCTATGCTTTAGGTTATACTATGCTGATTTTTTTGGCAAGTTTATTTACAGGAATAGCCAAACAAAGTAGGAAGCTATTAAGCCATTCTGAAACAATTATTCGCTTGGGTAGTGTAGCCTTAATTATGACTGGTGCTTATTACTTATTCACCGGTACAAAATGGTTCATCAATTAACAATTATTAATTATTCTTGATGGGCTGCTCCCAGATAAAGTTGTGCTACTTTAGGATCGTTGAGTAATTCTTCTCCCGTGCCTTCAAAGCGATCACAGCCATTTTCCAGAACATAAGCCCTATCAGCCATCATCAGGGCTTTTTTGGCGTTTTGTTCCACTAAAACAATAGCTTTTCCTGTTTCATTAATAGCTTTAATTTGTTCAAAAACGCTATTAACTAAAATGGGTGACAATGCGGCTGAGGGTTCATCTAATAATAAAACATCTGGGTCTAACATTAATGCTCTTCCCATAGCCAACATTTGTCTTTCTCCCCCGGATAGGGTTCCTGCTTTTTGACGACGACGTTCGGCTAGTCTAGGAAACATGGTATATATTTTTTCTTTTTGTTTTTTTAGTGAACCATGACTAATAAATGCTCCCATTTCTAAGTTTTCTTCTATTGTTAAGGTAGCAAATACATTTTGAATTTGGGGGACATAACACATTCCTAATTTGACAATTTTATCAGACTTAAGACCGGCGATGTTTTTGTCTTTAAAAATGATTTCACCTTGATTGGTTTTTAGCAGGCCAAAAATTGTTTTTACTAAGGTAGATTTTCCTGCACCATTAGGCCCAATAACGGCTACTAATTCTCCTAAAGAAATACGAAAGTTTATGCCTTGTAAGATGTTTAAATCTTTGACATATCCAGCATAAACTTCCTTAACTTCTAAGATATTTTCCATTGATTTCTAACTTCTATAACTTAAGATGGCGTTTTTTGCAACTCGGGTCTTTCTTCTGCTACTATCGCCCCTTCAACTGGACAAACTTGTAAACAAATTCCACAATCAATACAGGTAGAAAAATCAATCCAATACCAATCTGTTCCCTTGATGTTTTTCCCTGGTCCTTCATGAATACAAGCAACTGGACAAGCATCAACGCAGTCGGCAATACCTTCGCAAGTTTCAGTAACAATAGTGTGTGGCAAGGTTATCTCTCCTTTTTAAATGATACAGTTTGTTATTGTAAACTATCTTAGCCACAATAAATAAGAGTTTTATTCTTAGATAATAACAGTAACATAGTCGCCTTGTCTATTTTACACAAGATGATTAGTTGAAATCAAGAATAGGGAACAATTAGCACGAGATCAAGTCAACAATCACTAATTATTTCAATTTGTATAGCTGTTCAAATTGATTTTTGATTACTATATTCAATCTCTTTTAAAATATGTTTAATTCAAATAAGGTTAAAGTTGTAGATAATATTAGAAATATTTTGATAGCTTTTGTTGTTGTTATCATTGTTGTTTTATATTTTTATTTTATAAAATTTGATGGTAATATAACTGGTTTTTTTCGTATTGGTTCAATTTTACCTTTATCTCCTTTTCTTGTTCCTGAAAATACTTTGATTTATCAAGAAGAAATAGGATATGATGGTCAACAATTTTTAAGTTTAGCTCTTGACCCTTTTTTACAAAATCCTGAAACTATTAATAGTTTAGACCATCCTATTTATCGTTATCGTCGTATTTTATATCCTTTGCTTAGCTATATTTTAGCTTTTGGTAATCGCACCTTAATTCCTTATATTATGGTAGGAATTAATGCTTTATCTATTATCGTTATTGTTGGGATTACTAATTTATATTTTAAATCAGATAATGTTTCAAAATTTCAATCTCTATTTACGTTATGTATTCCTGGGATTTGGATGGTGTTATCTTTAGGAACGGCTGATTTATTTAGTAGTGTCTTTTTAATTGCTTCTTTTTATTGTTATCGTTACGAAAAATATAAGTTAACAGCTTTGTTTATTAGTTTAGGTTGTTTGACGAGAGAAACATTATTGATTGTTTGGTTCGCTTTGTTTTTAACAAGTTTAATACAAAAAAGATTTAAACAAATTAACTATTTATTATATGGATTGATTCCCCCTATATTATGGACAGTTTATATTACTTTTTTAGATTTACCTGGTAAAGTAAGAGTTAAAGATAATTTTGGCTTTCCTTTCATGGGAATTATCAATAAGTTTATTAAGATACTAACATCAGGAATTAATGGCAGTAATTTATTTGAAGCTTATATGTTTATTATTCTATTGTTGAGTTTTGCTGCTATTTTTGTTATTTATCTGAAACATCGTAAACTCAATTTATTAATGCAGATAGGCAATGGTTTTTATAGTGTTATGTTTGTTTTTAGTAGTATTACAATACTAGGTTATTATTTGGACTACTCACGGGTATTCATGGATGTTTATTTCTTGTTATTACTCAGTGTTAATTATACTAAAATACCCTACAAAACTATACTATTCTCAGCATCAGGAATAGGAAGCTTAGCATTTTTGGTTTTACATTCTTAAATATAATTATTTTAGGAGTTCGGAGTTTCGAGTTCGGAGTTCGGAGTTATATCTTAGATGTACATTGATTTCGAGAAAACCGATATTAATTTTGTCATTATTTATGATAAAATACAAAAGCAAAAAACAAATTTTAAGTATAACTTATGTCTTGGCAACGTCCTGATGGCCGTCAACCTAATCAACTTCGTCCTGTTAATTTTGAACTCAATTTTACTCGTTTTTCTGCGGGTTCTGTTTTAGCAGCGTTTGGTGAAACAAAAGTGCTTTGCACTGCAAGCATTGAAGAAAATGTACCCCGTTTTCTCTTAGGAAGCGGCCAAGGATGGTTAACCGCAGAATATAGAATGTTACCCAGTTCAACACAAGAACGCCAACGCCGAGAGTTATTAAAACTATCAGGAAGAACCCAAGAAATACAAAGGTTAATTGGTAGAAGTTTACGCTCTTGTATTGATTTAAAACACTTAGGAGAAAGAACAATTACTATTGATTGTGATGTACTGCAAGCTGATGGAGGAACTCGTACTACTTCTATTACAGGAGGATAT
This sequence comes from Crocosphaera sp., assembly GCA_051439625.1. Classification (GTDB taxonomy): domain Bacteria; phylum Cyanobacteriota; class Cyanobacteriia; order Cyanobacteriales; family Microcystaceae; genus Crocosphaera. The sequence goes on from JBFRWO010000366.1 coordinate 8,657, forward strand.
GTAGCTTTGGGTTTAGCCGTTAAAAAATTACTCAAAACAGGTGACTTAAAGAACTCTCCTCTCAAGTTTCCTGTTGCAGCTATATCAGTAGGACTGATTGAAGGGGAAGCATTTTTAGACTTAAATTATCCTGAAGATTTCAAAGCAGATATTGATTTTAATGTAGTCATGACAGAAAATTTAGACCTCATTGAAGTGCAAGGAACAGCCGAAGAAAATAGCTTTACTCGTTCCCAACTTAATCAAATGTTAGACTTAGCAGAAATTGGGATCAAAGAGTTAGTTGAGCTACAAAATCAAGTCTTAAGTACAACAGAAAACTAACTAATAAATGACAAGATGCGCGGTTAAATGCAGTGAATATGGTATAATTTAACCATTCGGCGTAAAAATTTAATAAATTAGCAGAAGAAGTGAAGTAAGATCAAAGATAACCGCCATCATCACTCATAGAATAGATGTACCTATGAGAGAGATAATTTCCTAGAATCTTCACTAGAAGGAAACAAAGGGAGCAAAATCTAAACAAACCCTTACCATTGACCCTAGAGGAAAACACATTATGATCGTTGTCATGAAAGTTGGTTCACCTGCTGATGAAATTGAACTGGTTAGCCAAGAATTTACCAATTGGGGCTTGAGTCCTGAGAAAATCGTTGGTAAACATAAAGTAGTCATCGGCTTAGTAGGAGAAACCGCTTCCCTTGATCCCCTGCAAATACAAGAAATTAGCCCTTGGATAGAAACAGTTTTGCGAGTAGAACAACCGTTCAAACGGGCTAGTTTAGAGTACCGTCATGGAGAATACAGCGAAGTCATTATTAATACCCCAGATGGGCCCGTGAGTGTGGGCAAACATCATCCCGTTGCCGTAGTAGCTGGTCCTTGTTCGGTGGAAAATGAAGCAATGATCGTTGAAACCGCCAAACGGGTTAAAGCCGCCGGTGCGAAGTTTCTACGAGGTGGGGCTTACAAACCTCGCACATCTCCCTACTCTTTCCAAGGCCATGGAGAAAGTGCCTTAGAATTACTCGCTGCTGCTAGAGAAGCTAGTGGTTTAGGGATTATTACAGAAGTCATGGATGCTGCGGACTTAGACAAAATTGGTGAAGTGGCTGATGTCGTCCAAGTAGGGGCGAGAAATATGCAAAACTTCGCCCTCCTCAAAAAAGTCGGCGCTCAAGATAAACCGGTTTTATTGAAACGGGGAATGTCCGCAACTATTGACGAATGGTTAATGGCTGCTGAATACGTTTTGGCCGGTGGCAACCCTAACGTCATTCTCTGTGAACGTGGTATCCGTACCTTTGACGGGAAATACACTCGTAACACCTTAGATTTATCAGTATTACCTGTATTACGTTCCTTAACTCACTTACCCATCATGATCGATCCCAGTCATGGTACAGGAAAATCTGACTATGTTCCTGCTATGGCCGCTGCTGCGATCGCTGCTGACACCGATTCTTTGATGATCGAAGTTCATCCCAACCCTGCCAAAGCGTTATCAGATGGGCCTCAATCTCTCACCCCTGATAAATTTGACCGTGTGATGCAAGATTTATCTATTATCGGTAAAACCGTTAATCGTTGGCCTCAAGCTGAACCTGTTTTAGCCTAGAGTTCTCAATTAAGCATAATTTGAAAACCTTAACTATAACTTTTACTATAGTTAGGGTTTTCTTTTAGGTTTACTAACTCTTTTAAAGTCTAAACTTGGACTACCAAAATTAATCAGTAATCCAATATCTAAACCATAAGCTTCGATGCACAACCTATGATTTTTCCTGTTAGCTTGCTCTTGGGATATTGAGGATTAATAAACGTCATGACTATGATTTTTTTGATTGTTTGATTGACTATGATTTTAGTTTACCCATAATCTTGATGATCTGGTTCTATGATTATATTAAAGTCTATAGTCTGAATCATTATCGTCTAAGTTGCAGTTTTAATGATTAAATCATACTTTTGATTAAGTTATTGTTCTAGTTTAAGATTAATCAGCTCATAATACAATCATAAAACAAAAAAATCATAGCATATCAAAAAATCAGACAAATCATAGTAAAGACAGATGGATGAATTCACATTAGGAGAAATATTTGAACTTAATTTAAAGAAATCTCGTTTAGTGGTTCTTTCTGCTTGTGAAACAGGTTTAATTGACTTAACCTCGATCAGTGATGAATATATTGGTTTACCGGCTGGGTTTCTATTCGCTGGAAGTTCAAGCGTTGTTAGTAGTTTGTGGACGGTTAGTGACTTGTCAACCTCATTGTTAATGATGAAATTTTATGAAATTATCTTAGATAAAACTCAAGATATTTCTATACCTGTTGCATTGAAAATGGATCAAAATTGGTTAAGAAATTTGACTGTAGAAGAATTTGATAACTTGTTAATCGAATATCAATCAGAAATAAATAAAATTTTAGAAATACTTAGTGCAGGAAAAAGACTAATTATTGAAAAACAAATTGAGTTAACTCGTAAACTATTATAATTAGAAACTTGATGAGATTCCTCGTTCCCTCGCAATGATAACTAAAAAGATAACAACACTATTTATGGTGTTTGAAGTTGATCAGATTACTCGTTCCCTCCGAATGACAGCTAATCTGAAAAATAATCACTCTGAACCCCGTCAATAATTGTTACAATATGGCTCATCTATCATGTTTGACATCAATTTATGATTTGGCCATTTAAACCCAGACCCAGTAAACAAATAGCCCGCATTGAAATTACAGGGGCCATCGCTTCAGAAACTCGCAAATATGTTCTTGATGCCTTAGAAACCGTTAAAGAAAAGAAATTTCCAGCTTTATTGTTACGTATTGACTCCCCAGGAGGAACTGTCGGCGACTCTCAAGAAATTTATGAAGCTTTAAAACGACTACAAGATAAGGTGAAAATTGTAGCGAGTTTCGGCAATATTTCCGCATCTGGTGGCGTTTATATTGGTATGGGCGCACAACATATCATGGCTAACCCTGGAACCATAACAGGCAGTATTGGAGTGATTTTACGAGGCAATAATTTAGAACGATTATTAGACAAAGTTGGGGTATCTTTCAAAGTTATTAAATCTGGTCCCTATAAGGACATTCTAGCCTTCGATCGAGAATTAACCGACGAAGAACAGCATATCCTACAAGAGATGATTGATGTCAGCTATCAACAGTTTGTTACTACCGTCGCCCAAGGTAGAAACCTAGACGTTGATAAAGTCAAAACCTTTGCTGATGGTCGCATTTTTACGGGACAACAAGCCTTAGAATTAGGAGTAGTCGATCGCTTAGGCACAGAAGAAGATGCCCGTCGTTGGGCGGCTGAGTTAGCAGGATTAAATCCGGATAAAGCCACCTGTTATGATATTGAAGAGCCAAAACCCTTATTAAGTCGGGTTCTCTCTCGTAATCAAAGTAAATCAAAAGTGAGAACAACCATCGACTGGCTAGAATTTGAATTGAAAACCAACGGTCAACCCTTGTGGTTATATCGCCCTTGAATTTAGGTTAAACCAAACGGCAAAATTGCTCTAGGGGTGAGACAATAGGAGTGCATAAGTAACAGCCAATATTGTTGGAGGGATGCGATCGTGGAGTGGAAAGTACGGGGAATTCGAGGGGCAACTACAGTCAGAGAAAATAGCCCAGAAGCTATAGGAGAAGCCGTTCGTGAGTTGTTAAATATTATCGAAACCCAAAATCAACTCAACCCTGAAGATATTGTTAGCGTCACCTTCACCGCTACTCAGGATCTCGACGCGATCTTTCCTGCTGCGATCGCCCGTCAACGCCCCAATTGGGAAAACGTACCTCTACTGGATGTCCAGCAAATGTCGGTTCAGAACAGTCTAGGACGCTGTATAAGGGTTTTAATTCACTTTAATACCCCAAAACCTCAAAAAGAAGTTTCTCACGTCTATTTGCATGGTGCTTCTAATCTTCGTCCTGATTGGCGTTTAACCAATACCAGTTCTTCTGTATCAACTCATTCTTAAAAGGTAGCCCTTAAAAACCTCAAGTTTCAAGGATTAAATCAATGGCATTAGTAATTAGTACCGTTAACATGAAAGGTGGTGTGGGCAAAACTACATTAACCGTCAATTTAGCCACCTGTTTAGCCAAAAATCACGGAAAACGAGTATTAGTTCTCGATTTAGATGCTCAAATTAGTGCCACCCTTAGTTTAATGTCGCCCCATGAATTCGCCCAAACCCGAAAAAAACGGCGGACGCTTAGTTATTTATTAGATAATATTATTCAACCTAATCCTTACAGTAAACTGGATATTCATGACATTATTCAACCCTATATTTGTGGGATAGAAGGACTCGATTTATTACCAGGAGATTTGGAATTATATGATGAATATATTGTTTCCGAAACCCTACATAAACAAGCAGCAATTATAGAAAATCCTGATTTTGAAACGGTTTGGAATCATTTTGAGCGGGTTTTGATTCAGAAAATTTTAGAACCTGTTTTAGAACATTATCACTTTGTAATTATGGACTGCGCGCCGGGTTATAATCTATTGACAAGAAGCGGATTATCTGCTAGTGATTACTATTTATTACCAGCAAGACCGGAACCTTTATCTGTGGTGGGAATGCAATTATTAGAAAGAAGAATTGCTAAATTAAAAGAAAGTCACCAAAATGATCAACCTTTGAATTTGAATTTATTAGGAGTAGTTTTTATCTCATCAGGAGGCGGTTTATTAAGTCGTTATTACAATCGAGTAATGCGACGAGTACAAACAGATTTTGCCCCGGAACAACTCTTTAAAACCTCAATTCCGATGGATGTTAATGTAGCTAAAGCAGTGGATAATTTTATGCCAGTTGTTACTTCTATGCCTAATTCTGGTGGCTCTAAAGCATTTATGAAACTAGCTGAGGAATTTTTAGGGAAGTTACCTTCTTGAGCAATTGTTAATTGTTAATTATTAATTATTAATTGCAAATGATTAGCCGTGAGACGATCATCAATTTGTTGTTTCCAAATATATAAATCTTGCTCAAATTCAGGATATTGTAAACCCTTGCGCCAGAGAACTAAAGCATCTTCTCCTGTGGTTTGATAATATCCTTTTCGTTTTCCTGCCACTTCAAAACCAAACTTTTGATATAAACAAAGGGCTGGTTTATTAGAAACCCTGACTTCTAGGGTAGCACGTTCAAGATTTCGATTAACCGCATCCCTCAATAAACCATAGAGTAATAATTGACCCAACCCTTGACCTTGATACTCAGGGGAAATCATCAGGAGCGTAATATGGGCTTCCTCTAAAATTTGCCAAAAACAGCCAAAACCAAGAATAGTTTGGGTTGAATCAGAAGACAAAACCCAAAAATGACTATTGGGACTCATTAACTCCCTTTGATAGCCATTTTTTGACCATAAACCCCCAAGACAACACTGATCTAAAGCGACCAGTTTATCAAGATCAGTCAATTGAGGTTGATGAAATGTAATTGATAGAAATGACATTGAAAACGTTAAAATTCAGTTACCAGTTACCAGTTATCAGTTATCAGTTACCAGTTATCAGTCAAATTGAGTGGTTACTGTTCACTGCTCACTGCTCACTGTTCACTGTTCACTGCTCAAAGCACTGATATCGTCAAGATACAGACACTAATACCCCAAGTTAGACCGATCAAAACTTGGAAGGGAGTATGTCCCAGTAACTCCTTCAATCTCTCTTCATTGAGATGATGGTTGTCGTGTAAAAATTCGTCCAGTAACTGATTGAGAATGCGCGCTTGTTTTCCGGCTGCTTGACGCACTCCGGCCGCATCGTACATGACAATAACAGCAAATAAACAAGCAATAGCAAACTCTGGACTTTCCCATCCCTTAGTTAGACCAACTCCTGTGGCTAAAGCCCCAACTAAGGCAGAATGAGCGCTCGGCATTCCCCCTGTGCTAACCAAGTAGCGGAAATTAATTTTGCGATGACGAATCAACTCAATAATTAATTTTAATCCTTGGGCAGAAAAACAGGCTATTAGGGACACCAACAGTATTTTGTTGTGAAAAATTGCTTCAAAATCCTGCATAATTAACGGTGAAAACGTTTAGTTTTTGCGAGCAACAATAAATTGGGCGATCGCTTCTAAGGGTTGGGCTGCTTGGCCGTAGGGACTCAGTTGGGCGATCGCATCGTCAATCAGGGCTTGAGCTTGTTTTTGGGATTCTTCTAAGCCCCATAAACTCGGATAAGTGGCTTTTTGCGCCAGTTGATCTTTTCCTGCGGTTTTGCCTAACTCTTCACTGCTGGCAGTTACGTCTAAAATATCATCGATGATTTGAAACGCTAAACCAATGTTCTGAGCGTAACGAGAAAGCCTTTGGATGTCCTCGGGCTTAGCTCCGGCTAAAATGGCTCCAGATACCACAGAAGTCTCTAATAAAGCCCCTGTTTTGTGGATATGGATAAATTTTAGGGTGTCTACGGTGACATCGGATCTACCTTCCGATTCTAAGTCTAACACTTGACCCCCAACTAATCCGGCTGCCCCGACGGTGCGTCCTAAACGGGCAATGACATCGATGAGGTTAGGGAATTCTACATTACGGGTTTGGGTGGCAACGTATTCAAAGGCGTAGGATAATAAAGCGTCTCCTGCTAAAATGGCGATGTCTTCTCCATAAACCTTATGATTGGTCAATTTTCCCCGTCGATAATCATCGTTATCCATAGCAGGAAGATCGTCATGAATCAAAGACATGGTATGGATCATTTCTAGAGCGCAAGCTGTGGGGAGTGACATTTCCACGGTTCCACCCATTAGTTCACAGGTGGTTAGGCAGAGAATGGGGCGTAATCGTTTTCCTCCTGCCAACAGAGAATAACGCATGGCTTCGTAAACTTTTTCGGGACGGGTAATAGGAAGGGATTGATCTAAGGCCGCCTCAACTAACTGTTTTTTCTCTTTAAGATAGGACGCAAGTTCAAAGTTCGATGCTTCTGTGTGCGTCACACGGTCTTCACCTGTCATAACCATGTCTGATTGCCTATAGTTAAGGATTATTTTGTATCATTTCTACCCGTTTACTTTATCAAAAATCGTATCAAACATGAAAGCGTTAGCATTAAATTGACATATTTTTCCTCTACTACACTAAAATAATGCTTCTGACTTCCTTCAACTGGGTGTATAAATATTTCAGTTTGATGTTGACAACAGGAAATAATCAAGAATCTCTACACATATTTTGATTTAATGGGTTACAGTATAAATATATACAACGATTGTTTTTTTTCGATTTTCTTTATTAAGTTATCTGAAATTATTTCTTAACAAAACTTTATCGTAAAAGGGATGAAAAATCCACCCTAAATCGGATAAGTTAGTGAATAGCAAGAGAAAAAATCATTTCCAGTGTGAAGGAGGCAGTCAAATGTTTAAAATATTCTATAGTTTAACCTCAAACACTTCTTTTTCCATAGATAAATTGATTTTTTTGTGATTAGATAGACAAAAAATACCAGTGATTCTGGTAGCCTGGTAAAAAACCAGTCATCTCAAACCCTGATTGGTTAAGGCTGGAGGCGATAGTCAATAGATTAGATAGAAAACAGTCAATTTTACCTTTTGTTAATCTTTTTGACCTTGTGTGGTTATTGATTGGTATTTCAGAAGAAGTCCACTTAATTATTAATATAATCTTAAAGATTCTACCCTGAAACTGATACTAAATCATCCATAATTACTTACATAGCTGACCTCGTCTCCTCTCCCATTGTTCCTGAACTTTTTCAACCCGTTTTACTCCTCGGAATTATCAGCTTATGAATACGATACAAATGATGCAAACGGAATCAACCAATGAATTGTTACCCTCTCAAATGGAAGCAGAGGGACTTGAACAAACAGACAACGAATTACAATCTGTTGAGGTAGAACTTTCTTCTTTATCTGATGAGTTAGGTAATCAGTATCCGGATGGATATCGGAAAACGGTTTCTGATGATACTGTAGGGGCATTTTTTAAAGAAATGTCTCGTTATCCTTTGTTAAACGCCGAAGAAGAGATAGAACTAGCCCACCATGTTCAATTTTTAGTTGAAGCAGAAGAAGCTAAACAGCAACTACGAGAAGAGTTACAACGTAACCCAAACAAAGCAGAATGGGGGAAAGCGATGGGTTTTGAAACTGCTAAGCAATTCGACCATCGTTTACATCGGGGACGAACTGCTAAGCGGAAAATGATTCGTTCTAATTTGCGTTTGGTAGTGTCTATTGCCAAACGTTATCTTAATCGTGGTGTTCCTTTCCTAGATTTAATTCAAGAAGGGGCGATTGGTCTTAATCGCGCGGCAGAAAAATTTGACCCCAATAAGGGTTATAAATTTTCTACTTATGCTTATTGGTGGATTCGTCAAGCTATTACTCGAACCATTGCTAATGATGCGAGAACTATTCGTTTACCGATTCATGTTGTAGAAAAATTAAACAAACTGAAAAAGGCCCAACGGGTTCTTAAACAAAAATTACAACGCAACCCGAATGAAAAAGAACTGGCCGATGAGTTAGAAGTAACTCCTCCCCAACTGCGTCAGTTATTGCAACTACGGAGACAGTCTTTATCTTTAAATCATCGGGTGGGTAAAGGAGAAGACACAGAGTTAGTTGATTTACTGGAAGATCAAGACTTACAACTCCCCGAAGAGTTGATGAACGAAGGAATGTTGCAGTACGAAGTTTCGGCAGTTTTGAGTGATGTTTTAACCCAACGAGAAAAGGATGTTATTTCTTTACGTTATGGGTTATGTACGTCTCAACCCCATACCCTAGAAGAAGTAGGAGGTATTTTTAATTTATCCCGTGAACGAGTTCGTCAAATTCAAAGCAAAGCTATGCGTAAATTACGTCGCCCTCAAGTTGCCCGTCGTCTTAAAGGATGGCTACATTGAAAAGATTAAAACAGGTATGGGGTGGGATGTAAATACTCACCAACCGTACCTATTTTTCAAGCTTAACTGTCATTCCGAGGAACGAGGAATCTTTTTAATATTCTAATCATCATATCTAGTAAGTCTTTAAGCAAAAGTCCTAACGAGGAAAGTTTAATAAGTTAGGGAAAAATAATTTAACTACTCCAGTAAGCAACGCTACAATAAAGCCAATAGCAACGGAACGATTGATGAATTCTTGAGAGTCTAAACATTTATTAATTCCTTTAACCTCTACATCAAGGGTATTAATATTACCTTTAAGGGATTCAATACTAACGAGAGTTTCTCTTTCAAAATCACTAACGTCTTTTTTCAATTCCTTAACTTCTGTTTGCAGTGTATCAAACTTAGACTCAAACTTTTTATCAAGTTCACTAAATTTGGACTCAAACTTCTGATCAATCTTGTCTAACTTAGACTCGAACTTCCTATCCATTTCATCTAACTTAGACTCGAACTTCTGATCAATCTTGTCTAACTTAGACTCAAACTTCTTGTCCATTTCATCTAATCTAGACTCGAACTTCTCGTCAATCTTGTCTAACTTAGCATCAAACTTTCTCTCAAGATCATCGAACCTATCCTCAATCTTGTCTAATTTCCCGTTAATCTGTAGTAGAATCTCTTCTAAGGAGTAAGTAACTTTAATGGGTGTTTGACTCATTGGTTCTACTCTTAAATATTTGTTATTTTTTTGATGTGCCTGAGTTTTTAGCTACAGGCACTCTTTTATTGTAATATATTATTCTGCGTCAATTTTAGTCAAACAAAACAAGTATTATGTTAGAAATTTTAGAAAAGATTATTCCTCTATCAATCTATGGTTTTATTACGACTATAGCAGGTGGTTGTATTGCTATTCTAATACAATATATTAGACTTCAATATGAAGTTAAAAAACAAGAAACAGCAATAAATGATTTAGGTAAAAAGATAGATAATTTAATAGAAATACCTGGTACCAATAAGTTAGAAGAAACGATCAATAATTTAATAAAACTACCTCGTAATGAGGATTTAGAACAAAATATAACTAAGTTAATAGAACTACTTTCTTCAAATATTAACAAGGATGAAAAAGAATCTTACTTAAACTCTTTAGAAATACAAATTCTAGAACCTCAGTATGGTGAAACAATAACTAAAGAGGGTTCTTATACCATAAAAGGGATAATTAGAAATATCCCAGAAGGTATGAAATTCAATAATTTAAGTAAAGGATTAGGTTTATATGTTCTTCATACTGCTGATGGTAAAACATTTTGGCCACAGGGTGATATACAAAAAGATATCGATTCAAGTATACAGGATGGTGTTATGTTTTATTCGTCTCATTACGTCAATAGTAGCACAAAGATTTTGATAGTATTACTAGGAGAAAAAGCTCAAGGAGCTATTGCATTTTACAGAGAATGGCAACGTGGAAAAAAATGGAAAACTGCTGATGAATACCAACCCATATCAAGAGACATTATTGTATCAGATATAAAAAAAAATCTGGCTAATTTTAATATCAATTTTAACCAGAAATAATTAATTATTTTTGGACTCATACTTTACAAATTTTAGAGATTTTTTGTAAACCAAAAATTAAGTAGAGTGCGTTAGGCAAACTATATATTTTGGGAATTAATTGACATTTTTATGATGCCGTAACGCACCAAAAACAGCAAAATTAACGGGTTTTGGTGTATTAGCATAGAGTAATACACCCTACAATTATATATTCTTATTAATTTATTTATAATTAACCGAAAATATCATTAATAGTTAAAGTAATATCAGGAAAAGCTAAAGGAGAAATAGACTTAACATTTTTCTGTTGTTCCAGATAGGTTTTATCTTGAGGTTGTCGATAAACTTCTAAATTTTTGTTATTCAAATTAATAATCCAAAGTTCATTAATATTACTTTCAGCATAAAGAGGTAACTTTATTTCTTGATCATATTTGATGGTACTATCAGAAATTTCAATTAATAGATAAATATCTTCAGCTTCAGGAATTTTACTTTCATAAAAATCAGAACGAGGTTTGAGAAGAACAATATCTGGTTGCGGTTCCGAATAGTTATCTAATCTAATAGAATTTTGTACACTAATAATAGCTTTATTTCCAAGTAATGGAGGAAATAAGTTTGTTAAGCGATTAACAGCAGCAGCGTGTTTTCTTCCAATAGGTGACATGGCAATAATTTCTCCTCTGATTAATTCCACCCTATCTTCTGGGGTTAAAATTCCTGTTTCCGCCATTTTCTGATATTCATTAACATTAAATTTTCGTGTAATTACTTGCATAAACTTAACTCCTATTTTTGTCAAAAAATAAATCAAGTTAATTGAATTATTGATCAGTATAACATTCTCATAAAAGGAAAATATTCTTAACCTTATTAACAGTATTTACTCAATACTTAGATTATATTTTCTCCCCTCACTATCCGAGTGATAAGTAGTCGGACAGAAGTAAACAGCACTGTATTAATTTATGTTACGGATTTTCTGGCGATCGCGGAAAAAACTCCGAAAAGTGTGTTAATGGAGTTAGATAAAAGAACTTTGATTAACTAATGTCATCTCCTCGTTTAAGGGTGTTTCTAACATCGGAGCAAGAAAGGACATTATTTGAGTTAAGTAACGCAGAAAATGTCCCCCAAAGAACCAAAAATAGAGCTAGTGGAATTAGACTTTCAGCAATGGGGTGGAAGGTGGAGAAAATTGCTGTTTATTTAAAATGGTCAAAGTCTACCGTTCGCACAGCAATTCATCGATGGAAGAACTTTGGACTAATGGGATTATGGGATGCACCGCGAAGTGGAAGAAAAAGGAAATGGCAACCCGAACATATAGAAGAAATTACGAATAAGCTAGATAAAGATCAAAGAACTTACAATACTAGACAGTTATTAGAAATATTAGCTACATTAAATGGGGTGTATTTAAGCTCACGTCAATTAAGAAGAATTTTGAAAAAAAAACTACTTATGGAAAAGAACGAGAAACTCAACTAAAGGGAAGCAGAAGCCCGATGAACAGGTCTCCAAGCGAGGAGATTTAGATATGTTAGAATGGGCAGGAGCCGTGGGAGAAATTTGTTTAAAGTATTTAGATGAATCGGGATTTAACCTCCGCTGCACACGTCACTTATAGTTGGTCTAAAAAAGGAGAACAAAAAAGAATTGAACAAACTCAAAAAAAGGGAAAAAGGCTAAATGTTTGTGGATTGTTAGAGATGGGAAAAGGGTTTGAATATGGACTAGCATTAAAGAGTTTTAAAAGTGATAGTTATATTAAGTTAATGGACTGGCAAGCTGACAAAGCAAAAAAAAGATTGAGAGAAACAGGTCAAATAACAGTGATTGTTGAAGATCAGGGAAGCATTCATATTAGTCGAGCTACAAGAGAACAATATAAAAAATGGGAAAAACAGGGTTTATATATCTTTTTATTACCGACTTATTCCCCAGAGTTAAATAGAATTGAGAACGAGTGGCAAAGAATTAAAGAAGATGAGTTAGCAGGAAGAATGTTTGAAGATGAGTACGATTTGGCGATGGCAGTGATAGAAGCTATCGAATCACGAAACGAACGAAATGGTTTAGAA
>JBFRWO010000367.1:0-16886 GCA_051439625.1 Crocosphaera sp.
TATAAGAAAATGGGACAATATGACCTAAACTAGATAACACAAACGTTAAGAAATCTTGCCATTGATTTCAGTTAAGCAAGAGGATTGGATTCTATGACTATTGCAGTCGGACGCGCACCAGAAAGAGGATGGTTTGATGTCCTCGACGACTGGTTAAAACGCGATCGCTTCGTTTTCGTTGGTTGGTCTGGGATATTATTATTTCCCTGTGCCTACATGGCCCTCGGTGGTTGGTTAACCGGAACCACCTTTGTTACCTCCTGGTACACCCACGGTTTAGCAAGTTCTTACCTCGAAGGATGTAACTTCTTAACCGTAGCGGTTTCTTCCCCCGCTAACGCCTTCGGACACTCCTTACTGTTCCTCTGGGGACCTGAAGCACAAGGAGACTTCACCCGTTGGTGTCAAATCGGTGGTTTATGGTCATTTGTCGCCCTTCACGGTGCTTTCGGACTGATTGGCTTCATGTTACGTCAGTTTGAAATCGCTCGTTTAGTCGGCATTCGTCCTTACAACGCCATCGCTTTCTCTGCTCCTATTGCAGTATTCGTCAGTGTTTTCTTGATGTATCCTCTAGGACAGTCTAGCTGGTTCTTCGCTCCTAGCTTCGGAGTAGCCGGAATTTTCCGTTTCATTCTCTTTTTACAAGGTTTCCACAACTGGACACTAAACCCCTTCCACATGATGGGAGTTGCTGGTGTACTCGGTGGTGCATTACTCTGTGCTATTCACGGTGCAACCGTAGAAAACACCCTGTTTGAAGATGGTGAACAAGCGAACACCTTCCGTGCGTTTGAACCCACCCAAGCAGAAGAAACCTACTCTATGGTGACTGCAAACCGTTTCTGGTCTCAGATTTTCGGAATTGCTTTCTCCAACAAACGTTGGTTACACTTCTTCATGTTATTCGTACCCGTAACAGGGTTATGGATGAGTGCTATTGGTATCGTTGGTTTAGCTTTAAACCTACGTGCTTATGACTTTGTCTCTCAAGAATTACGGGCAGCAGAAGACCCCGAATTTGAGACATTCTACACCAAAAACATTTTATTAAACGAAGGTCTTAGAGCTTGGATGGCTCCTCAAGACCAACCACACCAAAACTTTGTATTCCCTGAGGAGGTACTGCCCCGTGGTAACGCTCTCTAATGTTGGCGGTGGTCGTGACCTAGAATCTACCGGTTTCGCGTGGTGGTCAGGCAATGCTCGTCTGATCAACCTCTCCGGTAAACTTCTAGGCGCCCACGTCGCTCACGCTGGTTTAATCGTATTCTGGGCCGGTGCGATGACTTTGTTTGAAACCGCCCACTTTATCCCTGAAAAGCCTATGTACGAACAGGGCTTAATCCTTCTTCCCCACATTGCTACCCTCGGTTGGGGTGTAGGCCCTGCGGGTGAAGTTATTGATACCTTCCCCTTCTTCGTTGCGGGAGTATTACACTTAATCTCTTCTGCCGTTCTTGGTTTCGGTGGTATTTACCACGCCCTTCGCGGTCCTGAAACTTTAGAAGAGTATTCCAGTTTCTTCGGTTATGACTGGAAAGATAAGAACCAAATGACCAATATTATTGGTTATCACCTTATCCTCTTAGGATGTGGTGCGCTATTGTTGGTGTTCAAAGCCATGTTCTTTGGCGGTGTCTATGACACTTGGGCTCCTGGTGGCGGAGATGTGCGTGTGATTACTAATCCTACTTTAAACCCTGCGATTATTTTCGGCTATCTGCTGAAAGCTCCTTTCGGGGGAGAAGGTTGGATTGTTGGTGTGGACAACATGGAAGATATTATTGGCGGCCATATTTGGGTTGGCTTAATTTGTATCTTCGGTGGTGTATGGCACATCTTAACCAAGCCTTTCGGTTGGGCCCGTCGTGCTTTCGTCTGGTCTGGTGAAGCTTACCTTTCTTACAGTTTAGGGGCGTTATCCTTAATGGGTTTCATCGCTTCTGTAATGGTTTGGTACAACAACACCGCTTATCCCAGTGAGTTCTTCGGTCCTACTGGTATGGAAGCGTCTCAGTCTCAGGCATTCACCTTCTTGGTGCGTGACCAAAGAATGGGTGCTAACATCGGTTCTGCTCAAGGTCCTACTGGTTTAGGTAAATACTTAATGCGTTCTCCCACTGGTGAAATTATCTTCGGTGGTGAAACCATGCGTTTCTGGGACTTCCGTGGTCCTTGGTTAGAGCCTTTACGTGGGCCTAACGGTTTAGATTTAGATAAGTTAAGAAACGATATTCAGCCTTGGCAAGTTCGCCGCGCTGCTGAATACATGACCCATGCTCCTTTAGGTTCTTTGAACTCTGTGGGTGGGGTTATCACTGACGTTAACTCTTTTAACTACGTTTCTCCCCGTGCTTGGTTAGCAACTTCTCACTTTACTCTCGGTTTCTTCTTCCTCGTTGGTCACCTATGGCACGCTGGACGTGCGCGGGCGGCTGCTGCTGGATTTGAGAAAGGGATTGATCGTGAGAGCGAACCCGCACTATCTATGCCTGATATTGACTAATATTTAGGCTACCAATAGAAACTCTTTCAAACTCCTGCTAAAAGAGCAGGAGTTTTTTTATTATTTACTCATAACTTGTTGTAAATACTTTAGGAGATGTTTCTCCGTTTGACTGGGACGAACGGGGAGATTTGGTGTTTCTAATTCTCTCGTTAATAAATCGGGAAGCTCATGATCATATTGATAACAATAGATCCCTGAATAATCAAAAGCACTACGGCAAGCTGTAATATTAGCTATAATTGGAATACCAGCTATCAGCATTTCAGGAATTTTTGTTA
Organism: Crocosphaera sp.; assembly: GCA_051439625.1. Lineage (GTDB taxonomy): Bacteria > Cyanobacteriota > Cyanobacteriia > Cyanobacteriales > Microcystaceae > Crocosphaera. Next base: position 2,791 of record JBFRWO010000367.1, read on the forward strand.
GTGCGCCTACTCCTGTTTTCTGATTAATTAATACGGCAGATGTTTCTAATAATAATTTATTCAACTCTTCAGGGGTTAGTGTGCCATGTAAAGTAATAAAGCTTTGATCACAAAACTCTTTTAATTTTTCTGTTCCATAACCAGCTATATCAATTGTAAAGTTCAAGGATTTGTGAATTTTCTTTAGGGTATTAATAAGTTCTATCATTCCTAATCGAGTAGGAGGATTACCTATTGTTCCTATGACTAAAAACTTTCTCTTTGATTGTTCTCTTGACCCCCTTTGATGACGAATTTTTAATAAATTATTGATCATACTTTGAGGGGGATAATAAGGAAAATAGTAAGCTTCAATTCCTAATAAATTTAAAAGCCATTTTTCTTCTCTCGAAATACAAAATATTAGGTCAGCTAAAGCAAGATGTTTTAATTCCTTCAATAAGCTATATGGTAATTGTTTTTTTGTAAAATAATCAACATTACCTAATGATAATGATTCAAGATTATGGGGAAAAGCAATTACTTTAAAACCATTTTCTTTAGCTATATAAGGAACAATATAGTGTTGTTCTCTGTTGGCTTCCCAAATTAGTATTTTATGTCCAGAATACTCTTTAAATATTGTTTGACATTTTTGACCAAAATTTCCTGCCTCTCTAAGGATTGAACGGCTAAAAGCCATTTCAAATCGATGCTTTACCAAAAGATTGATAGCATTAAAATACCGACCAAACTTAGTTGTTGATACCTTTCTAAGCTCAACATTAAGATCATTAATTTTGTAACCTTGAGAAGTGATAATTTCATCAATCTGAGCCGTCCTACGGTTACCACCATGTCCATTATGATCGACAGTAAAAATGGTGTCTCGTAAAATCTCTTTAGAATTCATATAATTCAAAATCCTTGTCTAAAATCATCTAGTTGTATCCTTAACTTTTAATACAATTTATCTACTAAAAAATAAATTATACTTTAACAGAGAGAACCCAAGGAGGACAGTTTCCAAATCGACGTTGTATATAGTCTCTAAAAGCAGTTATACTTACCTTACATTTAGTCTTTTTAGCTAAATTAGATCTGGGACTTAAATAACCTCGTATACTGCTATATATGTGTGGTAGGATGACATTTTTATAGATCGAAATTATTTCCAATAATGATAAATGTTTTTCAACCCAAAGTAATCGATTTCTTTCCATAAAATATTGTTGATGAAAGCTATAAGCCCCACCTACAAAAGAGGCTGAAACTTTGTGCCAAACCAGAGCATCAGGAACAAATAAGCATTGATATCCTAATTTTTTAGCACTGTAACACAAATCTAATTCTTCCCAGGTTAGGAAAAATCTTGGTTCAAGCAAACCAATTTTTTGGACAACTTCAGCTTTAACTAATAAAGCACATCCACAAGCATAGTCTACTTCTTTAATCTGATTCCAGGTTCTATTATCTTCAATTTGGTTAAGCCCAATATGCTCAGATTCAGCTTTTTCTGAGTCCCATGTACCACCAGCAAACCAAATTTTATTAGGAGTATCAAGATAGTAGATTTTCGCTCCAAAAATAGCAGCTTTCGGGTGGACTTGACTGGCCTCTAAAAAATTTTTCAGCAGATTCCTATCTACAATGGTATCATTATTTAGTAATAATACATAATCCGATTGCGCTGAAACCGCATATCTAATGCCAACATTATTGCCTTCAGCATAGCCTAGATTAGCATTGTTTTCAATTAGCATTACTTCAGGATATTGTTCTTTAATCTTTATTACTGAATCATCTTTAGAACCATTATCAACCACAACAATCTGATAGTTATCGTAATCAATTGTCAGAACAGATTCTAAACAGTCTAGAGTATCTTGCTTGCCATTCCAATTAAGGATAACAATTGTTATTTTAGGTAGCATTTTTTGAGGGACTAATCTATAGAAAATAAGTACATTAATTTTCAGTATACTGGTATAATAACCTATTATTATCATTGTTGTCAAATGATTTAGTTTGGTTTAGTTTAACAACTGAAATTAATAATAATTGTTCGGGATTTAGATTAATTTAAAAGTCCAAAAAATTTATTAGACGTGAACTTCGAGAACATATAAATTGGCTGGTTCAACACAAGGAGTACAAAGATACCGATTCGGGTTTTAGTCTTATCGGATTTTGGCACGGTTTAATTGGCAAAACTGGGCGTGTATTTTAAGAAAAATACTGATGATAATTGTCTATATTGATTCCCACTTTTTGTTTCAGCACTTCTTGAATTTGCCCAAGTAAAACAGAAGGCTCGACTTGCTGGAAATACAATATTCTTTCCTCCAATTCTTCAACTGTAGAAAAATGATTATTTTCTAATGCATAAACATTGATTGTTTTATCCGGGTTATAACTAAAACAGGGTAATCCATAACACAATGATTCATAATATACTGTTGTTGTCGTATTATAAGAAACTGTAAAATCGAATTCACTATTAATTAGTAAAGTAGATAAAACTTCATTAGTAGGAACGACCTTTATATTGTGATATTCTGTAATTTCTTGAGAGTATTTTTTATTAAGATTCTGAGGATGTAATTTAAAAAAAAATTCAATATCTCTTCTTATCTCTGATAGTTTTTTGATTATCTCAATAACTTCTAAGTTAATTAAATCATCTCCTTTGCCCCCTAAAAACACCAAGCACTTAGTGAAAGACTGTTTTATTTCGCGAATTTGCCACTGACTGTACTTAGGATTTCCTACTAATAATAACTCCGTAGATGTCATGGAGGAATTGGTGATTTGATCAATAGTATTTTGACTCCAACATAATAAGTAATCAGTCTGAAGATTTTCTATGTTAATTGAATCATAAGAAGGAAAGGTTTGCTTGAGAAAATACCTATCCATAATAGCGTGTTGTAAAGAGTAGGTAGGAATACCTCGCTTTTTAAAAAATTTTACCAATATATTTTCATAATTCAAAGACCCATTAAAGGAAATATACTTTTCAATTTTGACCTTACTATCGTCAATATCTTCAAGATTGTCAATAATTTTTTTATAATAGTGTAAGCGACAACTAAATAAAAGAATTTCTTTTATGTTTAACAAATTAAAGAGTTTTCTGTAATTGTTTAGGAAGGTTAACAAAAATAAGATAAATGCTTGACTAAATAAAGGGATTGATTTAACATCATTATCTATGTTTAGAACAACAACTATAGATTTATCTACTTTTTTACTTGTTAACTCAACAAGTTCGTGATAATCATTACGAGAATATTGTCCGTTGGTCATGGTGATAACAACACCAGGATTTTCACAAATTTTTTTTATATTTCTAATGTAGGGAGATTGTTTTATCTGTGATAAGATTTGGCGATATGATTTATACTCAAGCTCATTTTTTTTATTAAAATAAATATGAGAAATTATATCAAAAGCGATTATCTCTCCTAAATTATATCCTTTATAGTAATAAGATAATTTCTTTTTTATTTTTTTGTATTTATCAAAATAACTGTTCATAAAATCTTTGTTCCTGATGCTGAATATGTTGTTTTAGTACAGTATAAACGCTATTGATGTTGGGGAATTCATCCGATGGAGATTTTTTCACTAAATTAGCCCTTCTAGCTCAAGATCCTCGATCATCTGCATTCCTCTGGTATCCCCAAGCCGTAATAAAGCACTTTTAGCATCTTCTTTAACGCTGTAGTCTTCATCCTCTACTAATGCCTCGATTAGAGCGTCAATGGCCGTAGCATAAACCACGTTTGACGGGAGTTCTCGACAGAGTTGCCCGATCGCCCAAGCGCAGTTCCCTCGTATGGCGGCCAGGGAATCTCTCCTTAATCCTTCAATTAGAGGCGGCATGGCGGCGATCGCGTCTTCGTATTCTTGTTTAGCGATTTGAGCTAGGCTACTGGCTGCCCAAAGACGTACGGCAGAAATATCGGTTCTCAGAGCATGGATCAAAGGCAGAACACTGCTGCGATCGCTGCCATTGCCTAAGGCCCAAACAATGCCTTTACGGACGTATCCGTTCCAATCTCGTCCCAATAAGTCTATTAAAGCGGCTACGGCTTCAGGACTGGTGTTTCTTCCTAAAGCATAGGCTGCGCTAACCCGTACTAAGGGGCAAATATCATCTAGCAGTTGAATCAGTGGGGCGATCGCTCTGGGGTCTTCTAGTTCACAAAACACCCTCGCTGCCAGCATTCTCTGTGATGGATCTTCATCTCTCAATTTTGGCAACATTTCGTCTGGATCAGGACTGGTACCCTGTACATCTACAGTTTCCAGCCGATCCAAGGGTTCATCAAATTGCTCTACACTCTCAATTACGGTGGGATCGTCGTCGGTTTGCATGGTCGTTAGAATGGCCTATTATTAATCATTTAAGCAGGTTTCCTGTCCCTTGTCTTAATTCTGTTTCTAATCACATCATACTTTCTGTTTATTTATAAAACAAACTTATATTATTTTTAATCAATTATTTGATTTACTGAATAATACTTGCTTTTTTGGACTTTTTAAGAAACAACTTATTTTTCCTGATTTTGCTAAAATTTAGCCATATTTGCATTTTGGGCATTTTCATGATATTTTATTTTTCAGGTAGGTTGTGGGCTTAGTTTATCTACTTATAACGGGTGATTGGTCTGTATCAGGCATTCTTTCGTTACAATATACGTTTTTGTTAATAAATTTAAAATTGGCTTGCATTTTTTAAGATAATGTGTATGAAGGTGTAGTGTGAAATATTGGTATGATGGTCAACTATTTACAGAAGACAAAATTTGTCTATCTATTGATAATCCAGGTTTAAAATATGGGGCAACTGTTTTTACGACTCTTCGGGTTTATCGACAATCATTAGACCACCCTTTAACGCAATGGAAAGCCCATTGTAATCGTCTTCAAAGCAGTTTACAACAGTTTGGTTGGTGTTTACCAAATTGGCAAAAAATAGCTCAAGGAGCAAACTATTTGATAGGGACTTACCCTGTGTTAAGAATAACTGTTTTTCCTGATGGTAAAGAATGGATTACAGGACGTTTTTTGCCCGACAATTTAGTTAAATTTCAACAGCAAGGGGTGAAAGGATGGTTAGCTAAGGATTGCCTGTTTCGACGCAGTTTGCAAGCTCATAAAACAGGCAATTATTTAGGAGCTTACTTAGCTCTACAAAAAGCTAAGAAACTGGGTTTTCAAGAAGCAATTTTAGTTAATTCAGAAGATAATTGGTTGGAGACAACAACGGGAAATCTTTGGGGATGGAAACAGGGAAAATGGTACACACCAGCTTTAAATAATGAAATTTTACCTGGTATTGGAAGATGGCAATTAATCCACTGGTTAGGTGAACAAAATATCAAAGTTATAGAAAATCAATGGACTCCTTACTGGGTTAAATCTCTAGAAATAGTTGCCTATACAAACAGCGTTGTGGAGGTCATTCCTTTTTCTTCTATTGATTTTCAGGGAGAGTTGCTTAACTTTGATATTTCTGGGGAGGCATTAGACATATTGTATCAGTATTATGTTCATAAATGAGTTATCAGCTATCAGTTTTTTGGGAAGAAGAAGAAGAGCGAAATATCCACCAACTAGCAAAACAAAGGGTACAGTTGCCGATAACTGTTAAAGACGCTTGTAGGGTCACTAACCAATCTAAAGAAGGTGGATTATCAAAGAAATGCCAGGTACAGGCACACATGGCACTGACTAAACCCGGTAACATTCCCCAAGAAAGCGATCGCCAATATAATTTATCACTGACTTGGGCATAAGTCCAAACGAATAAAATAGCCACTGTCCACTCAATGACACTGGAAACATGAACCATCCAAGTTGGAATAGAAAGTACATTCATAACTAACTCATTAACTTTATTTATCTAATAATTTATCAACTTTTTCTTGCAAAAGTAAAGAGATTAAAGACTTAAACAAAAATAAACTAAAAAGTCCTGCAAAACCAAAACATATTAAAGCAAACTTAGTATAAACAGTTGTCATCAGTATAGAAGCTGATAATAAAACAAACCCAGTTAAACAAGCATAGATTAAGCTTTTTATTCCTAAATTAATACGTTTTAAAACCCTTTCATTTTCTAAAGAGCGAACTCGAAACTGTAACTCTCCTCTGTCTATTCTTTCCTCGAAACCTCTGAGAAACTTTTCGGACAGATTAGCTTGATTTAAGCTAGTTTTAATCATCTCTTTGGCCTGTCTGACTATGACTGTCACCACACTTCCTCCACTACCACTTAAAGCCAAATTTTTGACAAAAGGTTGACTAGCTGCTAGTAAGTTATATTGAGGGTCTAACGCTCTGGCAATACCATCTAAGGTTGTCAAAGATTTCAGGATAAATGTCATTTGTGGGGGTAAACGAAAGGGCTGACTTTTGAACATTGAATACACCTCATCACTCACTTGTTCAAAAGCACGAACATCCACTGGTTTATCACGAAAATTTTCTAATAAAAAAGCAACAATTCTTTTCACAGGAGTCATATCGTTTAAAGGTTCAATTAACCCCATATACACCAGGTTTTCTACCACTGTATCCGTATCTTTTTTTAAGACAGCAAAAAATACTTGAATCATCTGATCCTTAGCAAAGGTTTTAACTTCGGCCATGGTACCAAAATCATAAAAAATAAGTTCTCCCCGTTGACTAACGGCCATGTTACCAGGGTGAGGATCTGACTGAAAAAAACCATCGAGTAATAATTGTTTTAAATAGGAACAAATTCCCAATTGAATAATATTATCTAAATTAATATTATTCGCTTCTAATGCTGCTCGATCATCTACTTTTATTCCAGGTAAATACTCCAAAGTTAAGACTTTCTTGGTGGTATATTTCCAGTAAATTTTAGGTACTTTTATTCGGGAATAACCTCGAAAATTATCGCCAAATCTCTCTGCATTTTTACCTTCGTGAACATAATCAACTTCTTGAAATAAAAGTTCAAAAAACTCTACATAAATTGCTTCTAAATTATACTTTTTAAAAGGCTTAAAATATCGTGTCAAAATACAAATTAAACGATGTACAACTTCAAAATCTAAATTAAAAATTTTTTCTAAACCGGGCCGTTGAACTTTGACAACAACTTCTTTACCTGTATATAATTTTGCCCGATGAACTTGTCCTAAACTTGCTGATGCTAAGGGTTCTATTTCAAAATTGTCAAATAAATCATAAATCGGTTTACCTAACTCTGCTTCGATGACAGCGATCGCTTCTTCGGGACTAAAAGGAGGAACATTATCTTGCAGTTGACTTAATTCTTGAATATATTCCAAGGGTATTAAATCAGCGCGGGTGGATAAAGATTGGCCAATTTTAATAAATGTTGGCCCTAGTTGTAGCAAATTTTTAACTAACCATTTTGCTCGTTTTTTTCGTTGTTTTGAGCTATTATTTTTTAATAATTTATCCCATAATAGAAACAGTAAAAATTGACAGGTAAATAATGAGACTTCCCACTGACGACCAAGAGGAGAATATTGAGAATGTTGCCATCGCAGTGACTTGGAGGAACCGCGTTTTGTTAGCATACAACCTTTAAATTATGACGAGGATAATGATTGAGGAAGAACCAATCTAAATATAATTTTACAATGTTTAGGGTTTTCTGTGGGGAGACATTCAACGCTAATTTTTCCTTGGAGGAGTTTAACTAAATCTTTAACAATATTTAGTCCAACTCCAATACCAGGAATACCACTATCTATAACGATTTGTTCTCGATAGAAAGGTTCAAAAAAATCACTAATATTATTTTGAACCCCGTACTCACTAATGTTCGATAAAGTGATAGCAATTAAGGATTTATTATTATCATTTTCTTGGTTGACTTCTAAGGTAACAGTAGAGTTTGGAACAGAGAATTTACTGGCATTTTTCAATAATTCTTCAATAATATTAGTCAAATGTTGAACATCTGTATTCAGTAATTCTTCAGCTTGAATATTAAAGTTTGTGTTTAATATTAGATTACTCTTTAAATTTTCTTGCCATTTTTCTCGGCAAGAATTAGTAATACTTATAAGTAGTTTAGTTAGATTAACAGGAACTAAGTTATAGCTCAGATTTTGAGACTTTAAATGTTTCAGTTGTAATATTTTTTCATTGATACTGTTAAGCTTATTCCAAGAATCTTCTAACATGGCAATTCTTTTGCTTAACTCTTGTGGGGATAGTTCTCTAGTCTTTAAAACAGTTATCCCCATTTTTAGAATAGCCAAAGGATTGCGAGTTTGATCACTCATAATCGTAATCATATTATAAATAACTTTTCTATTCCATTCTAGCTGTTTTTCTAATTGTTGTCTTGTACTTGTCCACCAAAGTCTTAGAATTGGATTTTCTTGTAAAAGTTGAGGAATATTACTAAGAGAAAAAGAAGAATCTTTATTAATACTTTTTTCATCAACCATTGCGTTTACTTGATTTAGATGACAGGCAATACTAACAATATTTACTACTTCTTTTAACTTGTTTTTATCTTGACTACTCCATTGATAAGAGGTTGATTTACCTACGAGAATAATGCCATTGCTTTCTCCTTTAAAATGCGTGCTTATTCCTAGTAGTGATTGCAGTGTACTCTCTTCTAATAAAACTGATAAATTACGGTATTTTTGGTGTTTTAAATCCCTAATACATCTCAACTTTGAACTATTTTTTAATTCTTTTATCCAAGGATTTTGTATTAATTCAGATAATTTACTTTGGTAAATAATTGAATGATCTATCGGTGAATTTCTTAAGCTATAAAAGTATTGTAAGTCATTAAAATTAGTAATGATTAGAGAAAAATCAACTAATAATTGTTCTCGAATTATCTCGGCTATATTTTCTAAATTTCTATCATAATCTGAGCGAGCGACAATTGCGTTAATTAAAGATTTTTCAATGTTATTATCTTTAGAAGAATTTGACATTGTACTAATAGCATCTGGTTTATAAAAAATTTAATCGTTCCATCGACATTTACAATACCTTTATCTAAGTTCCAAGAAAAAACAGCATTTTATTTATCGGTTTCAAATTACATTTTAACTTAGAAAAAGCAAAATGTAATTACAAAATGACAAGTTACCGATATATACTTATCATCAGTAATAATAGAATATTCTTCAACAGTAGATCTACGCAAACCAATGCAAAGAAATATAACAATTGATCCTTAATATTTTAGAGTCCTAGATCAACAGCGATGCGATGGCTACAAGCAAACCCAGAAAAGGCTACAGCATTAAGTCCTTGACCTGGAAAGGTACTATCCCCTACACAGTATAATCCAGGGATAACCGTGCGATTAAAGGGCATTCCTAGCAAACCTGGTAACTTACGACTGGGAATAGGCCCGTAAGTGCCATTATTTCGTCCTAAAAAGCGTCGATGTGTGCGCGGTGTTCCCACTTCTTGATAGTCTAAATTATCAATTAATCCAGGAAAAATCTTTTCTAACCGTTCAATTAAACGAGTAGCTGCTACTTCTTTTTTCTGGGAATATTCTTGGTTAGATAGTCCTTGCCATTCGCTAATATAACTGGGGGTAAAGGTATGGATAATATGATGATTAGGAGGAGCCAAACTGGGGTCAAGTAAGGTGGGAATTGAGACAAAAATGGTTCCTTGTTCATCTTCCATGGTTTCCCATTGTTCTAAAATAATATGATGACATTCTGTTCCTATGGGTAAAAGTTCAGATTTAACGCCTAAATGTAAGCTTAAAAAACTGGGTGATTTTTCATAGCGTTGTTGCCATTTTTCTTCCTTTTTTGGCATCTCGTTTTTAGACAACAATTTTTCAAATGTATCCCAACGAGTTGCGTTAGAAACAATCCGTTTTGCTCGATATTCTTTGCCATCAGCTAATTTAACTCCCACTGCCTTACCATTTTCTATTAAAATATTAGTAACACGGGCTTTATATTCAACTTTTCCCCCAAATTGTTCCAAACCTTCAACTAATTTTTCGGCAATGGTTCCCACACCCCCTTTAGGATAATTTATACCTCCATAATGTCGATCTGAAAACACCATTCCTGCATTGATCATCGGTGTTTTTTCTGCCGGAACTACAGACCAACAATAACACTCCATATCAATGAACTTTAGTAGTTCTGGATCACTGATATAACGACGGGCAATATCTCCTGCATTTTGTGGTAAATATTTAACTAAACCTAAACAGGCAAAAGGATGCTGGAAAAATACTCTCATCAGGTATCCAAATTCCTCTAAGGATAGTAATTCCATGACATTTAGGCAGTTAAAAACTTGCCAACATTCATCATAAAAGCGACGAATACCTACTTTTTCGTGAGGAAATTTAGCGGTTAATTCTTCAATGAATTTATCATAATTTTTGTGTACTTTTAGCTCTAAATTATTAGGTAAATGGTAATGTATTTGTACAGGATCAGGGATAGTTTCTAGGGTCATATTAACCCCCTCTAAAGCACGGGTTAAAAGATTGGTGGTTCCTTCCGTTCCAAAACCAAAAATCATCGATGCACCCACATCAAAGCGATAGCCTTCCCGTTCAAAATAACCGGCACTTCCTCCAGGAATTAAATACTTTTCTAAGACTAATACTTTTGCTCCTTTGGCTGCGAGTTGGGTGGCCGTCACTAACCCCCCCATTCCCGAACCAATCACGATAACATCGTACTCTTGTGTTGCGATCGCCGTCCCTGTCCTAGTCATATTTGATTACAATTTCTTAACATTTCTAGTTTATCAGTTATTCAGCCTTCATAGTTAGGTTAGTGAGCAGGATGCTCATACTCCCCACACTTTCCACACACCGCGTCTCAAGCGTCTTTTATGGGAGTAAGATTAGGGAGTAGGTAGATTATCCCAGAAACGAGAGTTAACACCACTGATAGCCAAAATACCGTTATCGAGATAGTTTCCCAAGGTTGAGGCAAAGGAGTGATCAAAAGTGCGATCGCAGCTATTTGACTTACTGTTTTTAATTTTCCCCAAATATTTGCTCCTTGAATGGTGGTATTTCCAGTTAAGTTTGGGTTAATACGCCATCCTGCGATCGCTATTTCTCGGCCTAATATTAAAAAGACTCCCCAGGCCGGAACTTGTTGCAAAGAAATCAAACTTAAGAGGGGTGCAAGTACCAATAATTTATCCACTAGAGGGTCGAGAAATTTGCCCAATTCGGTCACTTGATTTAACTTTCTAGCTAAATAACCATCTACCCAATCTGTTGAGGCAGCAAGGATGAAAATAACGAGGCTAAGCCAACGATGAGTAGGGGTAGGAGTGGTAAGGAAATAGAAAAGAAAGGGCAGTCCTATTAAACGGGAAATTGTGATCGAATTAGGTAAATTCATGAACAAAAATATTAACTGTCATTGGTGAGGTACAAGAAATCTCTTCAACTTCTTAATTATAATGGGTAGTGCTATATTCAGAAATATTTAATGCGTCTTCAATTTGCTGATATAAAGCTTCTAAGGTAGAAGAATTATCTAGAACAAGGTCAGCTTTTTGTATTTTCTCTTCAAGTGATAGTTGACTTTTAATGCGGGATATGGCTTCTTGTTCAGTTAAATCATTTCTACTCATTAATCGTTGCAATTGTTGTTTATAAGAACAAGAAACAACCCAAATTTCTGTAACTAAATGGGTTAATTTTGATTCAAAAAGTAAAGGAATATCTAAGACGATGATTCTTCCTTTATCTTGGGAAATTTCTTGTTTAAATTTATGTCTTACATAAGGATGAATTTTACTTTCTAACCATGTTCTTTCTCTCAAACTATTAAAAATAACATTGCCCAACTTTTTGCGATTTAATTCTCCATTTTTAAAACAAATTTCTGATCCATATCTTTGTTTAATTTCTTGTAAAATAGGAGAATTTTTCTTAACTGCTTCTCTCGCATAATTATCAGCATCCAACACTCTAATATGACAAACAGTGCTTAAATAATGGGAAACCGTTGTTTTTCCTGTGCTTATTCCTCCTGTCAAACCAATAATTCTTTTCTCGTTTTCATTCATATTAATAACTAAAATAAGGCTAGGATTTTCAGAAATATAGCACCACGGATTACAATTGTAACGTTAAGGAAATTGTTCGTCTCTCACCAATGACAGCTAAGGATAAGAAAAATGTCTTAATTATTTTTTGTACAGCTATATTTGGTAGACTTTAGATATTCTAGACAACTGAAAAAAGTTATGAAATCATTAAGCTGTCCTAAGTGTGGGGGAAAATTAGAACCCGTTATGTATGACATTATCGAAGTTGATCGCTGTTGTCAATGTCACGGTATTTGGTTTGACTCTTTAGAAGCAGAAAACCTGAAAAAACTTAGGGGTTCAGAAAAAATTGATATTGGAAAAGTAGATAAGGAACAGGAAAACCAAAAAGAAGAATTAGACACTCATATTCTTTGTCCCCATTGTAATATTCCAATGATAAAAATGTTAGATTTCGATAAGCATCTTATTTGGTATGAAACCTGTCCTCAGTGTCATGGTATTTGGTTCGATGCAGGGGAATTTAGGAAATTTAAAGATAATTTTTCTCAACCAAAGTTATTATCTAAAGCTTTGAATATTTTGCGCTTAAAAAAACAACTAAGTTAAGACTAATAATAGGCAACTCAGTTAATAATAAGTCGCCTATTTTTGAGATTTAACTATTGGGCAAAACCCCAACTTGTACATTTAAGCTTAATGCTTTACCATCGCGCTCAACCTGTACAGGAATTACACTACCAACCTCAACTTCTTCTACTGCTTGTTGAACTTCTGAAGGATTTTTCAGGGGTTGTTGATTAATAGATTGGATAATGTCACCCGATTTTAAGCCAGATGCTGCTGCGGGGGAATTCGGAACAACTTGAACAATTAAAATTCCCGAATCCGCATTAATATTTAAACCGCTACTTGCTTGTATTCTTTGTTTAATTTCTGGGTTTATTTCTACCATCTGGATACCCAAATAAGGATGATCCACGCTACCTTTAGCAATTAATTCAGCCGCAATTTCTTGTGCTTTATTAATAGGAATAGAAAAGCCAATCCCTTGAGCATTTCGGAAGATAGCGGTATTAACTCCGATGACTTCACCCCTTGCATTGAGAAGAGGACCACCAGAATTACCAGGGTTAATGGCAGCATCGGTTTGGATGAAATTAACTCGTTTATCTCCTACACCAATTTGAGAACTGCTGCGTCCAGTAGCACTGACAATTCCCGTGGTGACGGTATTATCTAATCCCAAAGGATTACCAATAGCGATCGCCCATTCGCCTACGTTAATATTATCGGAATTTGCTGCTTTAACTGTGGGTAAATTATCGGCTTCAATATCGATAACAGCTACATCAGTAATGGGATCGGTTCCTAATACTTTCCCTGTAAAAGTTCGACCATCTTTTAAAGTAACGCTTACCTCTTGACTTCCAGCAATTACATGAGCATTGGTAACAATTTTTCCATCTTCGCTTAAGATAAATCCTGAACCGGTTCCTCGCTGAATTTGCTCATTGGGAACGTTAGGAACTTGTGAGCCAAAAAAGCGACGGAAAAAGGGATCTTCAAACATAGGGGGAACTTCGGTTTTAACGGTGCGAGAAGCATCAATTCTGACCACCGCAGGACCGACTTTTTTAACTACATCTGTGACAAAGTTTTCTGATGTTATCGGAGGTAAAGAGGCCCATTCTTGAGGCACTTCAGCAGTGGTAGATGGGACTATTGCTTCTGCTTGTTGGCGGAAAAGATTGGGATAACTAAAGGCAATGCTTCCCCCGATACCGACTCCCATTCCTAAGAGGATTAAGGAGATATAGGTGATTGGTTTTTGCAAGATAGAATTTTGAGAATTGGACATTTTGGCTGAGGTATAGGATTGATTTAGACTATGGTTTTTCATGGTTTTTGTTTATTTATATTGTCAAGAATAAGAAAGAAAAGTCAGTCCGTATGAGGAGTGATTGATGGGAAAACGGTTATTGGACTGACATTTTTTACTATAGGAGGGAGATATGACAACCCGATGACAATGAGATGACGTTTTTATGTCAAGTTAGTTCTAG
>JBFRWO010000368.1:0-12793 GCA_051439625.1 Crocosphaera sp.
ATATAACCATTACGGGATTTTTGAGCGTCTAAAAGTTCTAATACCGTATCGGTTAAGAGAAAGATAAAGCGATACATCAAGATTAGTAATTCTAAGATAAGGGAAGGAAAGCCAATTTTTCTTAAGAGTTGCAAGGTTTCGGCTAAAGGAATAGTTAATAAGATAAAATATAAACTAGAAGTTAATGCGATCGCTCTCGTTAGAAGGGTTATTCCTTGTCTAATGCCTTCCTTGCTTAGATAAAGATAAAAATTTCCTACGGGCAGTCCCCACTGTACATCTGGGCTAACATTGGTTAAATTGCTCTGTAAAACGATTCCCAGACTTAAAGCGGGTAAACTCATTAACCAAAAACTCAAGGGAATTCCTAACAATTGCAAATAAGTTTTATAAGGAATTCCTCCATAAATTATAATCCAAATTCCTAACCAAATTGTAATCATTATTTGCCAAGGAGGGGGAGCAAGATAACCCAAAATGAATAAAAAAATGGCAAAGATAAATTTATGGTGAGGTGGTAAAAAACGTAGTTTATTTTGATAAGCGAGGGAATCAATTTGATGGTGCATTCTAGAGATTTAAGAGCAAGAAACTATCTATCTGTTTTGTCTTGATGCCCTTCTTTTCGTCCCTTATAAAGCCCAATAACATAACCGATGATTCCTGCACCAACTGCTCCTTGAACCACAAATAAAAGACTTTCAATTTCACCACTGGGCAGTTCTAAAAGAGGATTAAACCAAGGCTCATAAGTGGGCTGAATTTCACCGATCGCCTCCTCTGCTTCTCCATCTGCCCCACCAAATTCTCCCTTGACGAAAAAGAGGGGAAAAATGGCTAAAATAATCACTGCAAATACCAATAACCAGTTATTTGTCTTGTTTGTCTGCATTCTTTTTACTCTGTTAATTTTCAATCATTCCCCCATTTTCCACTCCTGGGAGGGGTTAGGGATGGGTTTATTTCTGTGCGATAACGCCGGAACGTAGTGATAAACTTCTGACTTCATCATTTACCCTTGAGGTTGTAGGAGTTTAAGGGTTTCCAATTCTGCCGAAGCGTAGGATTGTAGCCAATTCCAAACCAATAGGGTTAATAATCCTTCACTAAGGGCTAAAGGAATTTGCGTTAGGGCAAAAATTCCGGCAAATTTGAGAAAAGAAGCCATAATTCCCCCATTAGCAGCCGGAAAAGCTAACGCTAATTGAACAGAAGTCACCAGATAAGTCAGCAAATTTCCTAAGGCCGCTGCCGAGAAAACCCCCATTTTTTGCCTTCCTTGTTGGAGGAAAAAGCGGTAGGTTAAATAGGCAACCCAGGGGCCGACAATGGCCATGGAAAAAGCATTTGCCCCCAAGGTGGTTAAACCGCCATGAGCTAACAAAATTGCCTGGAATAACAACACTAAACTACCTAAGACTGTCATAGCACTGGGTTTAAACAAAATCGCCCCCAACCCCGTCCCTGTGGGGTGAGAACAACTGCCTGTTACCGAAGGAATTTTTAAGGCAGACAAAACAAAGCTAAAGGCCCCTGCTAGGGCCAGCAGTAATTTTAAGTCAGGATGTTCACGGGTAAGCTGGGAGAGCGATCGCAATCCTATCAGCAAAAAAGGGAGGGTCACTACCCACCAAAAAACAGCCCAACCAAGGGGCAGAAATCCCTCCATAATGTGCATTGCCGAGGCAGGAGAAGTCTGAGCGATTACGATCAAGAAACTGGCACCAGCCATTCCAGCTAGACTCAATTTGCGTTCAATTTTTGTCATCTTAGCCATCTCCTAAACGTAGTGAGATCCCAAAGGGGTTAGGAGAAGCTAGGATACTAGAACTGAAAAGACAGTAATTTGTATTTTCCATCTGTACCTCGCAGATATTAACTAAAGTTAGAGAATTGCTTGGCGGGCATTCTGACTTACCGATTTTGAACTTTTTGAGTTTTTTCTGTCTAAAATCGGACTCACAGTTGCGGGACAGCGATGGACTTACACCATACTTTCCCCGTTACCTTCAAAGGCTGATCTCCTTTAAAACCAAGTTCAGCCTTCACGATAGCATAACTTAATGATAGCGATCGCAAATTGTTAACTTATCCTGACGATAAACAGAAATATATTGGATCTTCATTATCATTTACCTTATTGTAAGAAGTTAGACAGAGATTTAACCGCCGAAAAACTGGGATCGGGTAAAACAATCCAATTTCCTTGGGGTGAATCATAACCATAATTTTGAGCAACTTCTTGGAATTCTGGGGATTGAATAATGCGTAATAGTTGGGTTCCTTTTTCTGAAAAAGATAAGAATTGATTA
The DNA here is from genome assembly GCA_051439625.1 of Crocosphaera sp. Lineage (GTDB taxonomy): Bacteria > Cyanobacteriota > Cyanobacteriia > Cyanobacteriales > Microcystaceae > Crocosphaera. The sequence continues at coordinate 2,313 of JBFRWO010000368.1, forward strand.
CTATTAACAACGGTATGAGATAAAGCTACTAAGGTAAATTGAGGATTAGCTTGAATTATTTTTTTTGCCACAGAATAATAAGTTAATGCCCAAGGAAAACCCCCTTCTTCTAGAGATACTTTAATTTTAGAAGAAGTTGATTCAGCAAACCCAGAACGAAGCCTTAATTGTTCCATTTTTTCAGTAAGTTCTGGGGGCGTTTCTGTTGGTAATGGTTGAAATTGAGTCAGATCAGAACGATTGATTAATTGTGGTTGATTGGCTAAATTATTTAATAACATATTGTACCAAATTGTTCCAATTAAAGTCTCAGCCATGACCCCACCATTTGATTTACGAGCATCAGTAATAATTACTCCTGGAGGAGAAGCGTACTGTATTAATCCCATTTGGTTCCAGGTTACATTTCCTTCTAAAAAAGCGGCAAAGGTAACGGCATCAACTCCATAATTGAATCCATAATTTTTGAGATTATTATCAGCTTTTATTTCAGTAAAAAACTTATTTTCTGCTAAAATTTTAGCTGCATTTTTATTAACAACTAACACCAAAGGATCGCTAAATGTTGCTTCATTATCTAAGACTTTTATCCCTTTCGCTTCTAAAATTTGTTTACCTCCTTCAGCAATGGGTGCATCTCCTGTCCAAATAAAATCTAACTCATTTAATTCTGTTTGAGAGCTAAGGGCAGACAGTTGAGAAATTGAACCTTTTTTAGTGATACTTCCTTCGGTTGTTTGTAAATTTTGTTGCTCTAATAGTTCTTTAACTTTATCATTTGTAACTAATAAATCATATCTTTCTCCCCCCACATAACCATGAATTAAATCAGGAGCTTGAAAATTTTCTTGAATTTGTGGAATACCAAAAACAGCTAACAAGAAAATACTTAAACCCATTAAAATATAAGCAATCCAATTAGAAAAATTTTGAATTCTTTGAGTTAAACTACTCGTTAAAATCAACACCGATAAACCTATTGTTAAACCAATAGCGATCGCATTAATCCAGTTAATTCCTAATAATTTGAGAACTAAGGTTATGAGAACAATAAGAAGACTACTAATAAGTTGAGAGAGTTTGCGTTTGCTGTTCATCTATTTCACCTCTTTTAAACTAAACAATATTGACCAAACATTGAACATTTTGGTTTCAAGCCTACTTCCAAACGAATGATAAATGATAAATGTTAAATGATAAATGAAATGACTAAATTTGAGCTTCACGGAAAGCTTTTAATAATTGATCTAAAGTTTCACTAGCATTTGAAGAAATAATAGGTCTTGCATCTAGTTGAGCAGATAATTTTTGTAATTGTTCACCATCAATTCCTCCTGCTCCAACAACAGTTAATTCGACATTTTTTTCTTGAAGTGATTGATAAATATTCAACAGTTCAGGCGTAATAGGATCTTGAAATTGTCCATCGGTAAACAAGAAAATTTCTATTTTATAATCAGGGGCAATTTTGACTGCGGTTTCTAACCCCATCATTAACCCTTTATTAACAGGAGTTCCGCCCCCTGGTTTAACTTCTTGCTGCAAAGTTTCCCATAATATTTCTCTGGTAATTTCTTGTCCTGGTTGACTATTAAGGGGAATTTGATAGGCGTTATCTCTTTGATAAATAATTAGACTAAATCGGTCATTAGGAGAGTATAAAAAATTATCTTTGGCTTTTTGGGGTTCTAATAATTCTGAAAAAGCAGTTAATAATTGTTGATAACCTTGTCCTCTCATAGAACCAGACGCATCAATAATACCAACAATCCAACGTTTTTGTCGTATGGAAGGATGAAAGTTATCTAAGAGTTGACGATGCACTTCAGCGATGGGAGTTGCTTCTCTAGTAACCGTATCGGGTAAGGGTGGATTAAGTTGTTTGATTTGCTCAAATTTACGTGGATTTTTTGTTTCTAATTGATTAAATACTCCTTCAATTAATTGGGTTTTTAGAGTTTCATCTTCTGTGGTAACAAACCAAGTTGGGGTAACAGCAATAGCGGGTTTAACTTCAATTAAAGTAACCGGTTGTGATAGGGGAAGTGTTTGTCCATGATGATATAATGCTGTCCCATCGGGAGCGTATAAAAATCTATAGAGAGCAGCAATAGTATTTTCTGGCCAATCTTTAGCTAATACCTCTGCTAAATAACCTGTACTTTCACTTGATTTACCTAAATTTTGATAAATAGGTTGTAAAGGTTGTAATGACTCGGATGTTATTTCTTCGGGGGTTAAACTAGAAGCAATGGTTTCTCTGGTTAACCAAAGTAAGGTATTATAACCACTATTACTGTAAGTGGGAATGGTGGTCGCTAACTGTAATTCTCCTGATTTTAATTTATCGACAATTTCTTGACGAGAAACAATTTTTTTGTCCCATCCTAATGCTTGCGCTGTGGTTTTTGGTAGAGCAAACTGCACTCGACTTTGATACAATGTCCCCGAAGTATCCACCCAATTAGCTGAAGGACATTTAATATTGGGCCACATTTCATCAGCAATAGCGATCGCATCTACTTCTCCCTTACAAGCCATATTAACTAAAGAAACGGAACCTTTGGGAATAATAGTAACTTTTCTTCCGGTTGCTTGTTGTGCTAAAGCTGTTATTTCTTCTTCAAAAATTAAATTCTCGGAAGAAATACCAATACGCACGTTATTACTGTTATCAACGCTATTATTATTTTGACTAATTTGATTATTTTGACAACTATAAATAGTTACTGTCAGGAAAGCAGTGATACAGAAACTAATAATTAAGCGAATAATTTTTTGATTACCCATGATATTGTTAAATGAATGAAAAAATATTCTAGTGAGGGGAGATAGGGAGACGGGGAGACGGGGGGACGGGGAGACTGGGAGACTGGGAGAGGGTTTAAATGGGTTTTAGCTTCCCTTCAATGATAAACAACTCCTAACTTTTGACCAAACATTGAACATTTTGGTTTCAAGCCTCTCCCTTTAGGGATAAAGAAGTTTGGGAGAGGTTTCAAGCCTACTTCCAAACTAATGATAAATGATAAATGTTAAATGATAAATGAAATGACTTTTGACTTCATTCAATGTCCCCAAGTATTAATAACAATAATAGATAAAAAACCCAACACGGTTGACATTCCCACAATAGAACCTCCTTTTGCATAAGCTTCGGGTAACATCGTTTCCGAAATTACTGTTAACATGGCACCGGCGGCCATTGCTCCCACCAAAGACACCAAGTTATCAGGAACATTAGCAAAGATAACACTACCTATCCCGGCCAAAATTCCAGTAATTAACATAATAGAACTCCACATCATCAAAATTTTCTTGATAGAAAACCCTTGTGCTTTCATTCCTTGGGAACTACAAAGAGCTTCGGGATAATTAGAAATAAATAAACCAGCTAATAACGCCGGACTTAAAGGTGATGTAATAATGTGCGCTCCAATAGTTAACGCTTCGGGAATACCATCCATTAATAAACCTAACCAGATGGCCATGGGTGCGTCTTTATGTTGCGCTACAGTATTAGACATGGTACTGGCCGAAGGAATTAAATGACCAGCATTCATGCTTTGACAAGCTTTTTGTATCCATTGTCCTGCTTGAGATGAAGTAAAATTTTGTTGTTTAAGCAAGTAATCTTGTATTTTTGGTTGTTCTAAAAACTTTTTGATGCTTTCATCCAAATTTTTAGACTGTTGGATCATTTCGTTAAAATCTCGTTTTCTAAGTACCCAACCTTGCACATCGGTTAATGCTACTGCACTAACGGTATGATTGGCCCCAGTGACAAAGGATAATTCTCCTACGGTATCCTGTGGTTTGAGGAGAACAGGAGGTTTTTGTAGATGATGGGGATAAATAATTTCTACTTCCCCTTGATCAATAATAAACAGGCGATCGGAAATTTCTTCTGGTTGAAAGAAAACATAACCATCTTTATAGTGATGATAGGTTAAACGTTGAGCAATTTCTAGCAGTTCGTGGTGATACAAATAACGAAAGACGGGAAATCTCATAATTTGTCGCGCTATTTGTAAAAATTCTTCCTCATGGTCTTTTACTTCAACCGCCGGTAAAATAGTCCCTTCTCGATACATGGTTTCTGTTGCTTTACTCACCCAAGATTTAATTTGATTTTGCTCGAGTCCTTGACGTTTTTCTAGATAATTATGTAGGTTTTCACTCTGCCAAAATTGTTCCATTTGTTGGCATAAATAGGGAGAGGTGGGCAATAATTTTTCAAAGTCGGGACGGGGTAAAATATCAATTTCTGTGTCTTCTGTAGTTTGGGCGATGGTTTTATGGGGAGAAGCGGTTAAAAAAGAAAATTGACCAAAAACATCATTTTCTTGGAGGTGTTTTAAGGGTTCCAAGTTTGCTTGAGGGTCTAATAAAGTAACTTTACCTTTTTTGATAATATATAAGGTTTCACTGGGATCATCTTGACGATAAATAGTAGTTCCTTTGGGATAATGAGTTACTAACAAAATTTTGGCTAATTTTTGTCTCAGAGAACGATTAGCATCATAAAATAAGTCAATTCTTTTTAGACTATCTACTCTTCTTTGAAAGCGACGCGCTTCTTCTTGAGTTAGATGGCATAACGTAGTAGAAGGTTTACGTAAAAATCCACCAGAATTATTCACCAATTTATTGACAAAACTGAAAAATAAACTACCAATAATCGCCCCAATTACCAATTCAATAATATGTCCTTTTTTTGTGGCACTTCCTACTAAATCGATGACCAAGGCTGCTAATAATGCCCCACCTCCAAAGGCAGTTAAAAAGGCAATAGTCTTTGACACAGGACTCCATAATAAAGCAGTAATCGACCCTAAAGGCATGGAACAAGCACTAATAATTCCATAAATAAAAGCAGTAATAATAGGCGAATTTGACATAATTCAAACAGCTTAAAATTAGATTATTAAAATAGATCAATAGGGGTCAATATCCATTAACCCCTACATAGAAATTTTGAAATTACAAAAAGGCTGATTTACCAGCAAAACGGGCCGCTTTACCTAAGTCCCTTTCAATGCGTAAAAGTTGGTTAAATTTAGCGATACGTTCACCCCGACAACCAGAACCTGTTTTAATTTGTCCTGCACTGGTAGCTACCACTAAATCAGCAATGGTGGTGTCTTCTGTTTCCCCGGAACGATGGGAAACAAAACATTTATAGTTATGCTTTTTCGCTAATTCAATGGTGTCTAAGGTTTCGGTTAAACTACCAATCTGATTGACCTTAATTAAAACAGAATTAGCAACCCCTTTTTCGATACCTTCGGCCAAAATTGTAGGATTTGTACAGAATAAATCATCTCCGACTAATTCCACTTTATTTCCAATTTTCTCTGTCAGTTCTTTCCAACCATCCCAGTCATTTTCTCCCATACCATCTTCTAAAGAAACAATGGGATATTTATTCATCCATTCTTCCCAAAGTGCCACCATTTCTGAGGGAGTTTTGGTAGACTTATCCGATTTAAAGAATAAATATTTGCCATCTTTCCATAATTCTGAGGTAGCTGGATCAAGACAAATAGAAATATCTTCCCCAGGTTTATAACCGGCTGCTTCGATCGCTTCTATAATAAATTCGATCGCATCTTCATTGGATTTTAAATTGGGTGCAAACCCACCTTCATCGCCGATACCTGTACTTAATCCTTTATCTTTTAATAAACCTTTGAGAGTATGGAAGGTTTCTGCCCCCATACGAATCGCCTCGGCAAAATTGGGTGCGTTATGAGGAGCAATCATGAATTCTTGGAAATCAACCGTATTATCGGCATGAGATCCTCCATTGATAACGTTCATACAGGGAACGGGTAATAAAGAGGCGTTAGTTCCCCCTAAATAGCGATACAGAGGCATTTTTAGATAATTAGCTGCGGTGCGAGCAGCCGCTAGGGAAATGGCTAAAATAGCATTAGCTCCCATTTTGGCTTTATTAGGAGTCCCATCAAGGTCAATCATGGTTTGATCTATGGCCCGTTGTTGAGTAACATCCATACCGATGAGAGCCGGGGCGAGATGATTATTAGCATTTTCTACGGCTTTTAGCACACCTTTGCCTTGATAACGGCTTTTATCCCCATCTCGCATTTCTACAGCCTCTTTTTCTCCTGTAGAAGCCCCAGAAGGCACTAATGCACTTCCGACGGTGCCATCTTCAAGCATGACTTGGGCCTCAACCGTAGGGTTCCCCCGTGAATCAAGCATTTCTGAGGCGATAATTTTTTTAATCCGCATGAAGTCCAGTCTCCTGAATAATCGTTGAAATCGTTTAGACGATTGAAGAAATCATGCTCTAATTATCTGTCATCTCTTGCTATTATTCTCTGTATTTTCCCTTAAGATTTTCTAAAAAATCTCCTTAAACTGAAGCCAAATTCCTAATAATCAACTCTTAAATTTATCTAACCAAGGTCAATCAGAATTAAAAATTTAGTTATTTATTTGGATAAATAGTGAGAGAAAGGATACTGTAATGATTTATTCATCTGTCGTTTCACCATTTTGGCCCAACTATCAAAATCGAAGTTTTCTGCTAAAGGATTGAGGGATTTTTGCAATTCTTGGTCTTTTTCCTCTCTAGGTAATACCACTATCCCTACTTTTTTATTTTCCATTAATCTATTCTCCTGCCCTATGATTTGGCTCACAATTTCTGTTATTAAGTTGTTTTTTATCTTTAACTATCATACCTGTTTCTGGCTCAGTTAAACGGTTAATTTTTGGTTAAGCAAAGTTAAATTATTTGTAAGCATTCAGCGTTCAGCGTTCGGAGTTAGAACTTTTCAAATGAGAATGGGATAAGACTGGTATTAATAAAGTGATATACTTCAAAGAACAGAAGATTTTACAATCATTAATAATCTATGGAAAGTCCACAAACTTCTAGTACGGAAAAGCAAAAAATGCTCAAAGGAGAGTATTATAATGGTTTTGAAGAAAGCTTACTTAATGATAGAAAAAAAGCCAAAAAATTATGTCAACAATTAAATAATATTCCTGATGGAAGTCAAACAGAAAGAAGTCAAATAATTAAAGAGTTATTCCAGACAGATAAAGAGGTGTGGATAGAGTCTCCTTTTCGCTGTGATTATGGCTATAATATCGACGTTGGTGAGAACTTTTATGCTAATTTTGGTTGTGTTATTCTTGACTGCAATCTAGTTACAATTGGTGACAATGTTAAATTTGGTCCCAATGTACAAGTTTATGCTGCAACTCATCCTATTAACCCCGAAGAAAGAATTTCAGGTAAAGAAATGGCCTATCCTATTACCATTGGTGATAATGTTTGGATTGGGGGAAGTTCTATTATTCTTCCCGGTGTAAATATTGGTAATAATAGTGTTATTGGTGCAGGAAGTATTGTCACAAAAAATATTCCTGAAAATGTTGTTGCTGTTGGTAACCCGTGTCGTGTTCTTCGGCCAATTAAATAAAATGTCCTAAAATTAATGGGTAAGGATATATGAGGAAAGATAATTATTAATTATTAATTGTTAATTGTTAGCTGTTAATTTTTTACTCATTCATATTCTTATAAGTTGCAACTGCGGAGGGAGAAATACGATTAAGATAACGGAAAATCCAATATTTAAGAACCGTATCTAAGATAACTGGAAATGTCGCAATAAACAGAAAGTTAAAAGCTTGGTTTTCTGGTAACCCAAAATGATGAGCGACTCCTTCTAAAATAACCTCCCATCCATGAGGAGAGTGGAAACCCACGAACATATCAGTAAACAAAATAATCAAAAATGCTTTAGCCGGATCACTTAAACCATACAAAATTTCATCCAAAAAAGATTTCAACACTTCAATTTCTTTACGACTACTAAGAATCACTAAAGCAAAGGCAGCTATTGAAAATACATCGGCAAAAATATTACCAATAGAATTAATCCCATGAGCGCGATATTCTTCTGTTATTTCTTCCGCTTTATGCTTGATTTTTTCTTCAATTTGTTCGTCTGTTAGGGGATCTTGTAAACCAATTAAACCTTTAAATCTGAGAATTTCTTCGTAATGACTTAATTCTCGAAAAGCTTCTTCTTCTAAATCTTTATTGATGAAAACAACTTGCTCATTAGTTTGAAAATATTGATGAATAATGGGAGTTAACAAAAAAGTTTTCGTTAATTGGTGAGTCAACAAAGGAACAATAATCAACAATAAGATGAACTTAACAGAAAGGGCAGTTCTTAAACGAGATTTCCGATATTTATTAATAACCTGTTCTTCACTTTCTCCAGATTTTGGATCAATTTCTTGTTTAATTCGATTGAGGGTATTAATAAAAGAACGGGGTAAAACTCCTGTTTTTTGTGAAGCAGATGATAAAGGATTATCATGTTTTTGAGCTTTAGAGTTTTCTAGTTTCTCCTTACTCTCTAATTGTTTGCTTTCTTGTCCATTTAGAGATTGTTGCGCTACAATCAGAGAAGCATTACTAATCTCTTCTGTCTGCCTATATTGATACCGAGATGTAACTTGATCTATGAATTCTAATTTATCAAAAATAATCGCAACTGTTGTCGCATTCTTTTGTAAGTCTTTTTCGCTTGTGATATCTTGAGGAGAATTTTTTATATTAGAAATATTGAGAAATAGGCGACTGGTTTTAAACATCCCTAACGCCATATTTATTTTCTGTAAATAACCCTTAACTTCTGTTTCAAAATAGGCAATAACGCTGTCACCATAGTCACCATTTTGTTTAGAAACTTGCTGCCCACCAAAATGATTATCTTCAATGGCCTTGATCTTCAAAGCTGCTTTATATGCTCTATCTAAGGATCTTTGGGGGGTAGCTGTTAACCAATTAGAAGTCTTTTTAATCAAGGACTTAAATTTCATAATAATTTCGACTTACCTGCAACAAAAAAAATAAAATTAACACAGAACCCACAAGAAATCATTGCAAAATAATTGTTATTAACCCATTTACTTGAGGACTGTCAGTGAAACGAACCTCTCTGTGGATAGAAGGAACCACGCGAACCGGAAAAACAACCGAATTAATCCAAGCATTTTGTAGTTGGGTTGAAGATAAACGTCAGCACAAAAGTTTGTCTTCTGTTCAATCCGTCACCCAAAACCTGGCCTCATCAGTATTGGTTTTTTCAGCTAATGACGATAATCGTCGTGATTTAGCAGACCGACTTTCCTTAGCTGTCCAGGGAAGTTACCCGATTTACTGTAAAACCCCTATAGGGTGGATGAGAGATGAAATCAAACTGTTTTGGCCCTTATTGTTCGAGGAACTCTCTTTAAAAGCCCAGTTTCCCTTGCTTTTGCGTCCAGAAACGGAACAATTTCTCGCGACTGAGTTATGGCGACACCATCGGAGTGATGACGGGAACTCCCCTGAAGACCAGTTTTTAGCAAGCCTAACGGGAAATAGCGAGTTTCGCTTTGTCCGTCAAACCCTGGATTTACTCCAGTTAGCCGGTGCTAGTGGGGTTATGGTGGAGCATATCCCCTATATTTTAGAACATGGTTTGGAGGGCGGGCAGTATTTTTTAGAACAGTTAAATAATTCAGAGATGACGGAGACTTCTTTGGGTCAATTACGGGGTGATCTTATTTTAGAATGGCAGAAATGGTGTTTAAATCGAGGTTTATTGACTTATGGATTAATTTATACCCTGTATTGGCGGTATTTATTGCCTAATTCCCGATATCAAGACCATCTGACCACTCGTTACCAGGGGATTTTTGCCGATGATGTGGATGATTATCCTGCGATCGCTGTTGATTTATTTAAGTTTTTTTTAGATCATCATGCTTTTGGTGTATTTACTTACAATCCTGATGGACAAGTCCGTTTAGGATTAAATGCTGATCCTCAATCTTTATCTCAATTATCATCTCATTGTCAGGTTAAAATATTAGAAAATTATCCCAGAATTCAGAGCAATTATGGTGAATTAATTACCCAACTAGCTACTAATCCTTTATTGGTCGAAACCTTGCCAGATTGTTTTACTTCTATCCAAACTATTTCGCGCGCTGAACTATTACGAAAAACTGCTAATTTTATTGTTGAAAATATAAAGAGTAAGCAAATTAATCCCGAAGATGTTGCTATTATTGCCCCAGGATTAGACGAAATTGCCCGTTACACATTGCTGGAAATTTTGTCGGCTGCTAATATTCCCGTTAAACCCTTAAATGAACAACGTCCTTTAATTAGTTTTCCTCTAGTCAAAGGTTTATTGACTCTATTAGGTCTGGTTTATCCAGGTTTAGCTAGATTATTTCATGGGGATGATATTGCGCAAATGCTGACTATTTTGAGCTATGATCATCGGCAAAAACTAGCAGCAATTGATCCAGTTAGAGCGGGTTTAATTGCCGATAGTTGTTATCAAATAACATCAGAAAATTGTCAACTTCTTCCCCTTGAAACTTATCCCCGTTGGGATAGAATTGGTCATAGAGCGACAGAAGCTTATAAT
>JBFRWO010000369.1:0-8038 GCA_051439625.1 Crocosphaera sp.
GGGCCCCCAATGCGCGTAATGTTTCTATTATTGGTGATTTTAATAACTGGGATGGTGGAGAACACCAGATGCGTAAACGCAACAATACCATCTGGGAGTTATTTGTACCGGAAATAGGGGCCGGGACTGTTTATAAATACGAGATCAAAAATAGTGAAGGTCATATCTACGAAAAATCCGATCCTTATGGCTTTTATCGAGAAGTTCGACCAGATACCGATTCTATTGTCGTGGATATCGATAATATTTACCAGTGGAATGATGAGGAATGGTTAGAAAAACGACGTAATAGCGATCCTCTTAAGGAACCTGTTTCTGTGTATGAGGTACATTTGGGGTCTTGGTTACACGCTTCTGCCGACGAAAAAATGCCTTTACTCAACGGCAAAGCTGATCCAGTCATAGTCTCAGAATGGAACCCTGGGGCCCGTTTTCTCAGTTATTACGAACTAGCAGAAAAATTGATCCCCTACGTCAAGGAGATGGGTTACACCCATATCGAAGTGTTACCAATAGCAGAACATCCTTTTGACGGATCTTGGGGATATCAAGTTACTGGATTTTATTCTCCCACTTCTCGGTTTGGCCGTCCCGAAGATTTCATGTATTTTGTGGATAAATGTCATGAAAATGGTATTGGGGTGATTTTAGACTGGGTTCCAGGGCATTTTCCCAAAGACTCCCACGGTTTAGCTTATTTTGATGGGACTCATCTTTATGAACACGCAGACCCTCGCATTGGTGAACATAAGGAATGGGGAACTTTAGTGTTTAACTATGGCCGTCATGAAGTCAAAAACTTTTTGGTAGCTAATGTTCTTTTTTGGTTTGATAAGTATCATATTGATGGTATTCGGGTGGATGCGGTGGCTTCTATGTTATACCGTAACTATCTGCGTAAGGAGGGGGAATGGATTGCTAATGAATATGGTGGGGATGAACATATAGAGGCGGTTAATTTTATCAAGGAAGTCAATATTTTATTATTCGAGTATTTCCCTGGTATTCTTTCTATTGCTGAAGAATCTACAGAATGGGAGAAAGTTTCTCGGCCTATTTATGATGGTGGTTTAGGGTTTAATCTTAAATGGGATATGGGTTGGATGCACGATATGTTAGATTATTTCAGCATCGATCCCTTTTACCGTCAATACCATCAAAATAACGTCACTTTTAGTATGTTGTATTATTACAACGAAAATTTCATGTTGGCGTTATCCCATGATGAGGTAGTACATGGAAAGAGTAATATGTTGGGTAAAATGCCGGGGGATGAGTGGCAGAAATACGCCAACGTTCGCGCTTTATTTACCTATATGTACACCCATCCTGGCAAAAAAACCATGTTTATGAGTATGGAGTTTGGCCAGTGGAGTGAGTGGAATGTTTGGGGTGATTTAGAATGGCATTTATTACAGTATGAACCCCATCAACAACTGAAGCAATTTTTTAGCGATCTTAATGCCCTTTATAAACAGGAACCGGCATTATATACCCACGATTTTGACTATCATGGATTTTACTGGATTGATTGTAACGATCAAGACCATAGTGTGGTTTCTTTTGTGCGACAAAGTGACGATCCTAATGATGCTTTAATTGTGATTTGTAACTTTACTCCCCAACCCCATAGTCATTACCGAATCGGAGTTCCTGAAACTGGATATTATGTTGAATTATTTAACAGTGATGCCAAAAAATATGGGGGTAGTAATATGGGTAATTTAGGGGGTAAATGGGCTGATGAATGGGCATTTCATAGTAAACCTTATTCGGTTGATTTATGTTTACCACCTTTATCTGTGTTAATTCTTAAGTTAGATCCCGATAAAGTTCCAGAAGGAACAATTATTGAGGAAGTAGCGATTGATGAAGAAGAGTAAGAAGGTGAGAATTTAGAATTTAGGTGGGCAATAAATAAAGATTTTTCGATTAATCTTTTGAGCATACTTTTTTGCCCACTCTACAGTCTTATCTAAAATTTGCTACAGTCATTGATTATATATTAAGTTCAAATTATGCCAAACCCTCAACAACAAGCTTTAAAACCCATCCTTAAAGAATTACTCTATGAACTCCTTACCCAAGAACAAGACTTGCTTAAAGATTTAATTTATGAAGTCATCGAAGATATGGCAATGGCTAATGCAATAAAAGAAGGAATAGATAGTGAAAATGTTAGTCGTGAAGAAATTTTTTCTCTGTTAGAAGAGTAATCATGAATATTGAATTTCGTAAAACCTTTAAAAAGGACTTACGCAATCTAAAAGAACCCAAAATTAAGCAACAAATTCAAGCGGTGATTGAAGATATAGAAGTTGCCAAAAATCTCACTGATTTAAGAAATGTCAAAGCAATACAAGGACATCAAGGATTTTATAGAATTCGTATAGGTAACTATCGTCTTGGACTTTATCTAAATGGAAATGTTGTTGCCTTAGTACGTTTTCTTCATCGAAAAGATATGTATCGTTACTTCCCTAAGCCCTAAATTCAGCGAAAACTTGACAAATTCGGAGGGGGGGGTAGAATATGAGCGTTTATCCTTACTTAAGGACAAGGTTAAGTAAAGATAAACGAATTTCTGTGTTATTTATGTACCAAACAAGATTGATTGTGATGGAAACTTTAACCACTTTAACGAAACCCACCCTCTTAGCTACTGGTATCGCATTAGGGTTAGGAACATCTTCTGCGCTGGCCGCTGATTTTCGTTCCACCTATACCTTTGCTGATACAACAACTCCCACCGTTAATACCGTCATTCTCAATTTCTCCACCGATGTCACTTCTGGAGTGATTGATGAGAGTGATCTTACCGCTTGGTCAATTGAACTACTAAACGGTACAACCTCCGTATATCTAGATAATGTGATTGTTGGCGGTGTTGTTCAACCGATTGGGGGTGTTAGTCGGGCATTATCTGAGATTAACTTCGATTTTAATCTTGACACTTTGCAATATACTGGGTTGTTTGACAATGATGTGTCTCTTGTCCAAAACGGTGCTGCCACTGGCGTTACCTATGATGTTTTAGGTAGTCAAACTGGTCTTGCATGGGATCGCTTTGTCGATGGTTCGTTTGATGGTGCTGGTAGTACTGGTGGAGGACTACCTTCTGTGGTTTTAACCACAGAAGAAGTTACTACTCCTGAACCTAGTATCTTGTTAGGCTTATTAGTAGTAGGTTCTTTGGGTACATTGACTCGCAAACGCAAATCAATTATGAATTCTAAAGCCTAAATTCAGGTTGTCAGGTAAGGTTGAATATAGCTCTACGCATTAAGGTGTTTGACATCAGAAATCCCTAAAACTCAGTCGAAGCATACTTTTGCCTTTTGACTTTTGCCTTTTGCCTTGTGCGTAGCACTATAGCCTTCCTTGGTTTGCCTTTAGCGGTTGTACTACCACAGGGCTTTTCTAAAACCCAATACATTGACTCAACTTATAGAAGGAGCAAAATGACTGTATCTATGCAATTGATGATCGCGGACTTTAACACTCTGGACGGAGCAAAAAATGCTTTTAAGCGGGTGAAGCAAGATAAACTCAAGCGAGGGGATGTCGCACTCCTCACTAAAGATGAGAATAATAAGATCAAATTCAAGGAAATTTACGGTCGAAATATGCGAGATTCTTTGAAGCGAGGTGCTGCTGCTGTACTGATTGGCGCACCACTAGGTGTGTTAACGGCGAATCCTGTAGCTGGTGCGGCCTCTGGCTTGCTTCTGGCGGATAAATTTGTTGATACAGGCTTTCCTGATGACAAGCTCAAGTGCATGGCAGAATCTCTTCAACCCAATCATTCCATGCTGGTAATGATCACAGATTTGGAGTCCGCTCCAGCAGTCAAAGAAATTTTAGATGAACTTGGCGGTGATCTCATCAATTACCCCCTCAGTGTTGACTTGGTTAACGAATTAAAGAACGCAATGGAATCCGATGAAGTTAAGCTCGACGTTGCTGTAAACGAAGACATTTGACACTCTCACCACTAATAATAAATTTTAAACAGATTCACATGAAAGGAATTTACGCAGGACTTCTCGCCGTTGGTACAGGTATCGTTGGTCTAGGAATTGGGGCAGTTGCTGGTGGTGCAATTGTCGGTGTTGGCGCAGCAGCCGGCGGAGCGATTAGTGGTTCAATGCTTGGCATTTGTATGACCACAGATGCTGCCCTCAACAGTGGTTTAATCAATGAACAACAACTGGGACAACTGGGAACAGGAATTGGACAAGAATTGGCACAAAAATTTCCTGAAATTGCCCAATCTATTAAAGAAAATGGAACGGGGGATTTGGAAAATTTGGGAAATGGTCAGCAACCATCGGCTGGATGCGATAAGGTGATTCAGCAGGTTTTAACCCAGGGAGAACTCAAACAGACCGAGTCACCGTAATAATGACTTATGACCTGATCTAAAGCTCAAACCCTTTTCTGAGCTTACTTTTAACCTTTGCCTTGTGCGTAGCACTATACTTTTATGAGCAAACTTCGTTTATCTGCCACTCTTTTCAGCCTATTAACACTGTTAACGACTCAGGTTAACGCTCAAGATCCTGCCCCCTCTTTACAAGACTTAGTAGGTGCTAGAGGACGTAGTGGTGAAATGGAACTCCAAAGACGGGGTTATCAATTTATTAGAACCGAAAAATCAACCAATGATGCTTACTCTTATTGGCGAGAAGAAAGCACTGGAAAATGTTTAGTGGTTCGCACCTCTGACGGACGTTATCAGTCCTTAGTTTATACACCCGAATCTGACTGTCAAAATCCTTCTTCTACTAACCCATCTAACAATAATACTGCTCAAGGCAGCGGTCAAAATATCAGAATTAGTTTTCCTCGTGGGAGCAGTTGTGGTTCATATATGGGAAGAGTTAATGTGGGAGATACGTTTCTTTTAAGTTTAGCTAGAGAACAACAATTAATTATCGAAAAAAATACATCTCATGACTATTCTGTACAAGCTCCCAATGGGCAATACTTAGAAGTTATTCAACGATTTCCTAACAACCAAAATCAATATTGGACAGGTAATCAATCAGGAGATTTTAAAGTAAATGTAGCAAGTGTTCCCCAAGGAATGCAAATTGATATTAAGTTTTGTGCTTATACAGGAGAAGGTACATTATAGGTTTGGAATAGATTTGGTTGAATATTAAATAGCGATCGCTGTTATAAATTAGGTGGTGGAACTCGATAAACTCGAATTAATTGATTGATTAGAGTTTCTGATTGTATAATTGCCTGATTAATATTTTTTGCCATTCGTTGGCGATCTTTATCATCGACACAAGCAATTATCCCGAAATGTTGAGCATTTAAACGATGTAAACGAAAAAAATCACGGCGATTTAAGGTTAAGACAGAACGATTTTGAGTAATAGCAAAAGCTAATACTTCTTCATCAGATAATCCAGCATTTCCTGCTTCTTGTACTGTTAAAATATTATGTTCTAATAAACGAAGTAATTCTACTACTTGTCTAGGAAATTGTTCATCGGCATATAAATAAGCCATTAATTAATCTTCCTCATTTTCTCTGATTGCTGTAGCAATTTCATCAGAATTAGCTTGGGCATAAATCCAAGCATTTGCTAAATCAGTTGCTGTTAAGGTGGGATAGTCATAGAGAAGTTGAGATTCACTAATCCCTAAATTACGAGCATTTACTAATACCCAAATGGGAATCCGAGTTCCAGAAATACAGGCATCTCCTCCACAAATACCTCTAGTTTTAGTGATGCCACGCCAGTTTTGATTTAAACTATGTGCCAAAATATTAATAATTTTTGCTTTCTCTGCTAAAGATAAGTTAAGTAACTGTGTTTCTAGTTGTTTGATAGTCATTGCGGTTATTTTAAAATATCATTTTTAATATTTTACCATTTTTTCTTCAGAATAAACTATGCTCAATTATCAGGTAAATGACAATACAATAAAGCCATTTTTTCAAAAGATTCAAATTGCTGGTAAATTTACCCTTAAAGATGTGCAAGGGTGAAGGGGAGTAGGTTAAACTAAAAATAAGGGTAACTTATTATCTTACTAAAAGCTATGGTTAATTCTTCAGTAAACGGTGACAGATATATTAACTTGCTTACCGATTTTGGCTTTAAGCGACTTTTTGGTAGTGAACCCCATAAAGTTCTCTTAATTGACTTTCTAAATTCTATTTTACCTTCCTATCATACTGTGGCTGATATTAGCTACAAAAGTAATGAAAATGTGGGTAATACTGCTCTCGATAGAAAAGCGATCTTTGATCTTTATTGCGAAAGTGAAGCAGGAGAAAAATTCATTGTAGAAATTCAAAAAGCAAAACAAAATTATTTTAAAGATCGCAGTGTTTATTATGCTACCTTTCCCATTCAAGAGCAAGCTATTCAAGGTGAGTGGAATTATAAACTATCTTCAGTTTATACCATCGGAATCTTAGATTTTATCTTTGATGACAATAAAAATGACCCGAACTTTTTTCATACAGTAGAATTAAAAGATCAAAACTGTCAAGTGTTTTATGAAAGGTTAAAGTTTATTTATATCGAGTTGCCTAAGTTTCAAAAGACACTAGAAAACTTAGAAAACCATTTTGATAAATGGCTATTTTTATTTAGACATTTATCTGAGTTAGATATCCCACCAGAAAAGCTACAGGAAGGAGTGTTTAATCAATTATTTGAAATAGCAGAAATTGCTAAATTTTCCCCTGACGAGCAAAGAGCTTATCAAAATAGTTTAAAATACTATAGAGATTTGAATAATGTGGTAGAAACCTCAAGACAGGAAGGAAGACAGGAAGGAATGGAAGAAGGAAGGCGCGAAGGTATCCAAGAAGGAGAAGCTAAGTTAGTTCTTCGCCAACTTCAACGAAGATTAGGAGACATTCCTGAGAATATTCAAGAAACAATTAGGGGGTTATCTGTTGAACAATTAGAAGAACTTGGCATAGCTTTATTAGACTTTAAGAGTCAATCAGATTTAATCACTTGGCTTGCTAAATAAAGAGAAATCTTTTTAAAATATAAGTCTATATAATTATTCTTTGAACGGTTAATCTATACCACGATAAAGATCGGCGATCGCAAATTCAAGATCAATACTTTGTAAAGTCACGAGATCACCTATCTCGTAAATTGTTGTTTCCCAGATCCCCGTAGTATTAAGACGATGACATTCTACACGCTGACTTTCTTGGCTAATTAAGACATATTCTTCTAAGGTTTCAATGAGTTGATAATCTTTGAATTTTTCCCCTTGATCAAAAGTAGCTGTACTCGATGAAAGAACCTCAGTAATTAATTTCGGATACCGTTTCAGATAACGATCTTGGCGATCGCGAGGATCACAGGTGACAAAGGCATCAGGATAGTAATAAAAATCATCTTTATAGTTAACTTTTACATTACCAGAATAAAACCGACAGTCTGTAGCGTCCCCTAATTGATTATCAATGAGTTTGAGTAGGTTAAAAGCAATGCGATCGTGGTTATCTGTACCGCCAGCCATTGCATAAACCAAACCGCGCCGATATTCATGGCGGATTTGACTCTGGCGTTCGATATCGAGATATTCTTGAGGACTTATGTAGTGGGGAACGGCGATTATTTCTGTCAAAGCCTTTAAGTACGTCTATATTACTCTATTATAGATGAGATTTGGGCTGATAACCGATAACTGATAAATGAGACTAGAATATGTTAAACCTAAACATAATATAACTTCCTAATAAGAATATCTGAATTACCATGAATCCTAATAATAATTCCAATTTTGGTGATAATATCCATAATCACCCTTACCAAACAAATAAACCTATAGAAGAACCCATTGATGCAGAAATCATTGCAGAAACACCTGCTAATATTTCTCAATACCATCAGGACGAAAACATTATTAATCTGACTTATGATCCTGTTTTAGAACAAAACCAACCTATCCAACGAAAAAGCGATGATTCTTTATCGTTATGGTTAGAAGAAGGGTTAACATCCCTATCTAGCAGTTGGGGAGTGGGATCATTATCATTAAT
>JBFRWO010000370.1:0-9664 GCA_051439625.1 Crocosphaera sp.
CTCTGTAACTATCGTCCTTTCAAATTTTATCATAAGTATTTATGCTTAATTTCTTGGCTTTGAGATTTAGTTCTCTATCCAAATTAGAGAACTAAATCTCCTATTTTTCCCAAAATGAGAATTGCTGCTCACATTCCTATTGCTTCATTTAAAAATAAAATGAAATGGTAAAATAGCAAAAAGCTTACTTTACCATAAATTTAGTTAAAAATTTTCTTTAACTAAATACCTGATTACGAGGATTCCAACGGGAACGAGTTTCCTCAATGTGCATATTTTTTTCATCCTTTTTAAGATGACGGGGACTACTTTCAAAAGATAGAGAAGATGGCAACGCATCTGCACCATATTCCTCACGAATAAACGCTTCTACCGCTTCATAAGAGGGAGAAAAATTATCGTTTGAAGATGACTCATCTATTCCTTGATAACGTTTTAAGGCAGCAGAAAATAAACCCGTTCCATCATCAAAAAAGCGTTCCGTGGTTTTCCCATAAGTATCATAAGTATGAAAAGCTAAATCATCATTAGCTTTAGCTGCAACCCAGGAAAGATAAGACCAATATTCACTAAATGTACCGAATTCATTGGCAGAACGCATCATTAATAATAACCAGTGTTCATCGGATTCATAATATTTATTAACTTGACGTTTAAAACCATTGAGATATTCTTGTTTAAACCATCCATGATGAGGAATAAATGTTCCTTCTCCATCCGTTATTGCGTCAACGTCCAATACATAATTAATCCATTTCTCCCAAGTAGAAACAATTTGAGGATTTCCCCATTCATTATGTTGTAATAAAGCAAAAGTATGTTGAACCTTTCCTTGATTTTCTCGAAACAGTGGCCAGGTATCAACAGGAAGTAAGTCACTATCCCATACCATATACCATTCACTTAAATTTTCAATGCCCTCAGATGCACCTAGTTTTAATAATTGTTGATAAAACCAACCAGGGTTATAAAGGGATTTTTCTAAGTTCAACTTAGCACAGATAGCATCTTTAGTTAAACCTGTTTTAGCTTTAAAAAATTCGTCTTCAGGATGAATATAAAGTGGTGCAGTTGACCATGTTTTTGATAATTCTTTGAGGGATGCAACCTCACAATTTGGCGTAATAATATGAATAGCGCGAGGTTTATAGTGAACGGTTAGACCTTCCATGACAGCTTGTGTATTCCAACGAACTCGATAAAGCGGAATTACAAAGTCAAAGATTTTTGATGACATAGTTAGTTTCTGATTTTTCTATAGATTCAATTAAATTGTGTCTATGTTAAGGATTTGAACATCAACACAGTTTATTATGCCTGTCATCATATCAGAACTCAATTCATTGAACAAGTTATATTATTTTCATCAACTGAGACTATATCAGTTTATATTGTATGGGTTAACCACCATTGGCCCCTAAGGAAATGTGCAGTAAGGGTTAACGACCATTAAACCCTACTTTTTGAAATTGGTATTATCCAATTTTATTATTTAATACAAAAGCAAAAATTATCAATGAATTAGGTAAACATCTCCAAATTCCTTAATTGTTTTTTCAACAGGTAGAAACAATTATTAGTTGAAAAGGACACAGGAAACAATAAAAAGTTCTAAAAAACAAAAATTATTAGTGCTAGATTAAAATCCCCATTATAATTAAATTAACTACTTTTATCAGTTAATCTCAATGACATTAACACGAGAAACTTTATTAGGAAAATCTGTAGACGAATTAACTACCTGGATGAAACAACAAGGACAACCAGCTTATCGAGGTAAACAACTTCATCAATGGTTGTATCAAAAAGGAGTGCGATCACTAACAGAAATTTCTGTATTTCCTAAAGCATTTAGAGAAGACTTCAAAGATTATCCTATCGGTCGTTCTAACATTAACCATTGTACTATTGCCCCCGATAAAACCAGAAAATACTTATTAGGTTTAGGGGATGGATTAATTATTGAAACTGTTGGTATTCCCACCACAAAACGCTTAACAGTTTGTGTTTCTTCTCAAGTAGGATGTCCCATGAATTGTGATTTTTGTGCCACTGGGAAAGGAGGATATGAACGGAATTTAACCAGTGGAGAAATTGTCGATCAAGTATTAACCGTACAAGAAGACTTTCAACAAAGAGTTAGTCATGTTGTATTTATGGGAATGGGAGAACCTTTATTAAATATCAAAGAAGTTGTCAAAGCTGTTAAAATATTAAACCAAGACATAGGAATAGGACAGAGATCACTCACTATTTCTACTGTTGGTATTCCTAAAAAAATCTTAGAATTAGCTCATCATCAACTACAAGTAACCTTCGCTGTTAGTCTTCATTCAGCTAACCAAACCCTCAGAGAAAAATTAATCCCCAGTGCCAAAGTTTATCCCCTTCCCAAACTTTTAGCAGACTGTCGAAAATATGTAGAAATAACAGGAAGAAGAGTCAGTTTTGAATATATTTTATTAGGGGGTGTTAACGATTTACCCGAACAAGCGATCGAGTTAGCAAAATGTTTAAAAGGCTTTCAAAGTCATGTTAACTTAATCCCTTATAACCCCATAGAAGAAGTAGATTATCAACGCTCTACTTCTGAAAATATTAACCTATTTAAAAGTATTTTAGAAGAAAAAAATATTGCAGTTAGTGTTCGTTATTCCAGAGGACTCGAAGCTAATGCAGCTTGTGGACAGTTGAGGGCGATGTCATCAGTAAAAGAGTGAGCAGTTACTAAAAATTTGGAATAACTGCTCACTGTTAACTGTTAACTGTTAACTGCTCACTGCTTCAGAAGCAACGGGTTCCGTTTCTGCTGCTGCTTCTTCCTCTTCCGTTTCTGACGAGGGTGCCACTGTATCCAGTCGAATGGTGAGGTAGCGCAGAACTTCTTCCCCTAACCGCATCATCCGTTCTAAGGGTGCGATTTGGGTTCCGTCTGCTTGATAATTAAACTGGACATAAATACCATCCACCTTTTTTTGAATAGGATAGGCCAAACGACGTTTACCCCAAATTTTCACTTCTAGGTTAGTAGCGTTATTTGTTGTCAGAAACTCCTTATAGGTGTTCAAAGCTTGGTTTACTTGGTCTTCTGAAAGATCAGGACGCAAGATAAAAATCATTTCGTATTGTTGACTCATGGTTTAAACTCCTTATGGACAAGTTGGCTTCGTGATCAACTTAGAATTTGAATATCAAGAAGCAAGGATTAATCGAAACTAATCAATTGAAACAATGTCTTCTTTTTTAGACACATTCCCCCATCCTAACACAATATCGAGGTTACATGATTTATATTAATGACGGAATTCTTCTCAATATTCGGTTAAAATCAAACATCAAACTACAAACTTGATGACGAATAGCTAAGTAATGGCTAAGATATTCAAAGGCCACTTAGTATGGTTCTGACCCATCTCACTGCTGAAGTTTATGCCGCAACGCTACGTTCGAGTAAAAACCAATCAAGGAAACGTCCATTATGGCTCACTTAATCTTAACCGCAGCGTAGCGGTGTTTGATGCTGCCCCTTGGGACGGAGGCCAACCCAGTGGTGTTGTCCTCAAGGCGGATACTTATGAATTTTTAGCCCCTTGTTTTCCTTCCAAAATTGTTGCAGTGGGTAGAAACTATAAGGCCCATGCAGAAGAATTGGGGAACACTGTACCAGAAGAACCTTTACTTTTTCTTAAACCCCCTTCAACCCTGATTGGTGAAGGTCAATCTATTCATTATCCCCCGCAGTCTCAACAGGTTGACTATGAGGGAGAGTTAGCTTTAGTGATTGGTGAATTAACTAAAAATTGCTCTGAGAAAGAGGCCCGTAGCAAAATTTGGGGCTATACTATAGCTAACGATGTTACAGCCCGTGATTTTCAACGAAAGGATAATCAGTGGGTACGTGCTAAAGGGTTTGATACCTTTTGCCCTCTCGGCCCTTGGGTGATCCGTGAATTAAGTGCGGCCGCCAGTATTCAAACTTTTGTTAATGATGAAAGCGAACCAAGACAGTCTGGTTTGGTTCAAGATATGATCTTTTCTCCTCAAGCGATCGTCTCTTATATTTCTCAAATTCTGACATTGTTTCCAGGGGATGTTATTTTGACAGGAACCCCCGAAGGGGTTGGTCCTGTAAATATAGGCGATCGCATTCGGGTAGAAATTGAGGGTATTGGTAGCATCGAAAACCCTGTTATCACTGTGCCAACTGCGAACATTCCTACCAGCGAACCTGAGAATAAGCAGCCTCAGAAATCGTAGGAATTTCTGCATAACGGCCTAAAGCTGATTGGATAATAGAAAAATAGGAAGCTGCTAAACCACCTAAAAATAGTACATTGAATAAGGTTTCAATGAGAATGCCACCTCTTAAAGCAGGTAGCAAAACGTACTGCATAATAATTCCTCCTAAAGCCAATAAAATGCCGATGAGGATCGATTGCATGGCATTATAGCGAATAAAATGGCTAATCTTATCATTACGCACCACGGCCGCAAATAAAAGAATAAATACCAGAAAACTGCCAAAACGTCCTAATGGTCCGAGTAAGGCACTCACTAAACTATAGGTGATCCCAACAGGTATAGCCGGAAGCACCAAAAAGTTAAGAACTGGAAACTGTTGTAATAAGAAAGTTCCAAAAAATAGGGTGTCATAAACGGCAAAGCAATAAACTAAAGTGCCAAAAATACGATCTGTTATACTAACTGAACCACGCCACGTCATTCGGGGTTACTCCTTGATTATTAAACTTAGTTCATCTTCATCTTAAGATTTTTCCGTTTTAATTACCATTAACTGGGGAGACGGGGAGATTGGGAGATGGGGAGTGTGGGGAGTGTGGGAGGTGATTGAAGAAGGAAGATTAGAACTAATATTAACAGGGATGTCACAAGACAAAGTCCCCCATACCCATCGGCGGAACTAAGCGATCTACATCTAAAATAAATACAGTTAATAACTGCTCATTCTCTTCAATTCTAGTCACATGACTAGCTATTTCTAAAGTATCTCCACGACGATAGGAATCAGGTAAAGTACGAATTTGACTAATAGGTAACTCAAGCATAGAAGGAGTTTGAGGGACTAAAATTCCAAACAATTCGTCAATACTATTTTTCGCTAAAATGAGAAATTGTCGTCCTTCTTGTTGGGGTTGAGGGACTCTAAAAAGACGTTGATGAAGATCGATCGCTGTCATTTCTTTTTCATCCACATAAATGAGTCCTATTGCTGTTGTACCACTACCTTCCATCGGAGTATAGTGAGTAATCTTCTTCACCGACTCTACCGACAAAGCTAAGTGAAGCGTCCCTATCTGAAAGATCAATAATTTACGGAGATGGGATTTTTCTTGTCCTAAATAAGAGTCAACACTGGTTGTATAAGAGTAATTTGTTTTAGTATTCATTGTTAATTATTAATTGTTAATTGTTAATTGTTAATCATATTTTTAAGAGTTTCGAGGAATTGTTGTTCAACATAGGGTTTAGTAAAGTAGGCACTTGCTCCTAAATGGGTGGCTAACTGTCGATGTTTTTCGCTGCTACGGGAAGTTAACATAGCAACGGGAATCTTCATCATTTGGGGATCACGACGACGTTGGCCTAAAAATTCAAACCCATTCATATTAGGCATTTCCACATCACAAATCACCAGATTGATCCCTGAAGTTTGTTGCAGTTTTTCTAAAGCTTCTCGGCCATCTTTAGCTTGTAGAACTCGATACCCTGATTTTTGTAGGGTTAAGGCCAAAGTTCGTCGTAAGGCCGCTGAGTCATCCACCACTAAAACCGTGGGATTTTGCGCCATTATGATGGGGGTAGATGCTTCATTATCAGAACTTTCTACCCTAATACCAGCAGCTTTTCCTGAAGACTGAGAAGAGTCTAAACGTTCCTCTAATAAGATAGTGCCATTGACCACAGGAATTAAAGTACCATCTCCTAAAATGGTGCAACCATAAGTATAAGCAGGGGCAGCGATCGCTTTTCCAAAGGGTTTGATCACTAATTCTTGTTCCGTGAGCAAACGAGTCACTTCTAGGGCGTGTAAATGCTCTCCCTGTCGTAAAATGAGCAGGGGTAAACCCCAATGATCAGGGGTAGAGATTCCTAGAAGAGACTGAGAAACAAACCCATCAGTGGAAGAACTGTGATATTCGAGCAGATGTTGCACTGCATAAATAGGAATAATTTTTCCTTGCCAAGCCAAAAATCTTTGTTCTCCAGATACTTTAATCTGTTCGGGTTCGGGCATAATAATTTCTTCGATACTATCAGAAGGTAAAGCAATGACTGATCCCTGATGATAGTTATTATAGTGAATCAAACAGACCAATAATTTAGCAATTGTTAGGGTTAAGGGTAAACGGAGAGTAAAAGTGGTTCCTTGGCCTGCTAGAGAACTCACAGAAACCGTTCCTTTTAAAGCTGTTAATTGTTCTCTAACCACATCTAAACCCATCCCACGGCCCGACAGTTCACTAACTTTATTAGCTGTAGAAAATCCAGGTTCAAAAATAAGATGCTCTAGAGCTTCTTTTGTCATCAAAGCCACCTGTTCTGGGGTCACTAACCCTGCGTCAACAGCTTTTTTGGCAATTTTCTCCAAATCCAGTCCCGCACCGTCATCGTGCATTTCAATGATAGTTTGGTTACCTTGGTGATAGGCATTGATTTCGATTTGTCCCTGTTCTGGTTTGCCCAACTTACGACGAATTTCTGGGGGTTCAATACCATGATCAAAGCCGTTTCTTAAGAGATGTTGTAGGGGATCGTATAATTTTTCTAAGGCTGCTTTATCAACTAAAACGGAACTACCAGTTAACTGTAATTTAACCGGTTTATGATACTTATTAGATAAATCCCGTAAGACTCGAGGAAAGCGGTTTAAGACTTCCCCTAATGGTAACATTCTCGCCCACATTAATTCATCTCGAAGTGAGTTGAGCATTTGTCTTTGTTGTTCTAAAGTTTGATTAGAAGAACGGGCAAAAAGAACAATATCATCCACTGATTCTTCTAACTGCATCATTTCTTCTAATAAATTCTGCACAATAGAATAAACCGTGCCATAAGAGTCCATTTCTAATGAATCAAAGTCAGTAGCTTCTGAAAGAGTAGATAAGGAAGAAACGGTCAAAGTTTTGTCTCCATTGCCAGAGTTTTCCAGACCTTTTGTCGTTCCATAACGTTCATGTGCAACCACCATTTGATCCGATAATTGTTTGAGGGTGTCTGTAATTTTTTGAAAGTAAGAAAAGCGATCAACTAATTCTTTCACTTTGTTTTGTAATTGTTCATTTTGTAGAGATAAACTATTACGGTTAATTACTAATTCCCCCACTAAATTATTCATTTTTTCCAAGCGGTTAAAATCAACCCTAACCGAAAGTTGCCCCGCCTTTTTTTGTTTCGATGATATCCCTGTTTGAGATGAACTTCTTTGTCCTCTCGTCGGTTTAGAAGAACGAGTTGCACGACTGGAACGAGTGGGACGATTGGAATGAGTAGTAAGAGAAGAATGTCCAAGGGTTTCAGGGGAGACAGGTTTTTCTGCAATGGATGGATTACTTTCTTCTTCAACAGTTGGTAAAGTTTCAAAAATATTTTCTACCGACTCAACAAAGGTGTCGATATTTTCTTGAATTCCTGTCTCATTAACTTCAACTTCTAAGGATAAAGGTTCTTCTTTGGGGGTTTCTATCTTGCCAAATAAATCATCTAAAGACGCAGCTATCTGAACCTCTGCCATCGGTTCAGATAGCTGCTCAACAGGTTCTCCAAAGACATCATCCAAAGCAGGAACCCCTTCCCAGTCCGGTTCTTCTGTTTCGGCGATCGTTGAACCAAAAATATCATCTAATGATGGAGGTACATCACTAAACTCTAGGGACGTAACCCCAGTTTCTTGTTCAACCTCCACCCCATAAACAACAGCATCATCAGAGAAGAATAATGACTGTGCTGCTTCCTCATCTGTCTCTGAAAAGAGATTATCCAAAGAAAAAACAGCATTTTCTTCCAGAGAAGGTTCTGAGGGTATTTCTCCCACAGGAGCAGACATTGGCCTTTCCAGGATATTCCCTTGTGCCAAACTTAACAACGCTTCAGAAGGTTGACCCCCCGAAGCGCGATCGCCTTCCACTAAGACTAAATGTTGACTCTGTTTTAAGTCCCCTAAAGCCACCTGAGCAATAGATAACGCCTCTGAAGGTAACTGTTCGAGAGCCTGTACCATATTCTGAACAATCTTCCCAAATCCTGGTAGGCCAAGAATTTCAGCAAATCCACTGAAAACTTCCCCCTGAGTGCGTAAGGTTTGAGTTATTTGTTCATTGTCTCCAGAGGTCAAAGCTGTTTCAATTTCTTGTAAACCTTGAGCCACATCCACTTCAAACAGAGAAGAAACAATATCAATTCCCAAATCTGCTGAAGACGGGAGATACTGTTCTCCTTGAGCCATACTATCCCCTAAAATAGCCTCAATGGCCTCAAATATAGGCAAAGCAGTTTTTATGGCCGCCTCTTCATCAAAAGTCCCTGTAATTATTTGGTCTTCTAAGGGATCACGCAAGTGATCGAACCCCTCTAACAAGAGGTTTTCTAGCTCATCATCGATGATCACTGTCTCATCATAGAGAGCCTTAAAAATATCTTCGAGACGATGGGCGATGATTTTGATGGTATCCAGTTCAACACTGGCCGCCCCACCTTTAATAGAATGAGCCGCCCGCATAATTTCGTGAACGGTTGAGGTATCACGCTCTTCTTTAAGGGTAAGCAGTCCAGTTTCAATAATGTAGAGAAGTTCGGGGACTTCTTCAATGAAAAATTGATAGGCTTGATCGCGGATGTCAGGGTTCATCATGGTTTTTGGCAAAGAGCAGGGCGAGGGGGAGATGGGGGAGATGGGGAGGCAGGGGGAGCAGGGGGAGATGGGGAGGCAGGGGGAGAACAATCTGAATATTGTTTCTAGTCTTCCCACACCCTCTATTTCCTAATAGACTTTAAACTGTTCAATATTGGCTTGTAACTGTTGCGCAAGAGCAAGTACGTCTTGGAACGAGTCGGCTAGATGAGTGGCAGAAATGGAAGTATTTTGGGCAATAGCAGACACTTCTCCCATAACGTCATTCATCGATCCAGAGGTCAAAGATTGCTCTTGAGCAGCATTGGTAATGGCACTGACTAACTCATTAATCCGTTGAGAAGCGACGGTTATCTGCTGAAGACTCCGACGAGTTTGTTTTACTAATTCCGTTCCTCGCAACACTTGTTGGGTTCCCGTTTTCATGGTTTGGGTAACTTCTTTGGTTTCTGTTTGAATACTGTTAACCAAGGTTTCAATTTCTGCGGTGGCTTCTGCTGAACTGGTGGCTAAACCTCGCACTTCATCAGCAATGACAGCAAAGCCTCGTCCTTCTTCGCCGGCACGGGCTGCCTCAATAGACGCTTTGAGCGCGAGTAAGTGGGATTGGGCTGCAAAACGACTGATCAAACTGACCACCTTAGAAATCTTTTGTGAAGATTCTTCTAAATGTTGTATTTTTTTGGAGGTTTCTGAAACTGTATCTTGAATGGCCATCATGCCATCTACCGTTTCCTTAATGGCGTTTTCTCCAGACACCACACTTTCAGAGGCCTGTTGAAAGGCCGTTAAAGT
>JBFRWO010000371.1:0-13027 GCA_051439625.1 Crocosphaera sp.
AAGAGACAGTAATAATATTCCTCACCAAGTTTTTCGCTATGAAGGGGCAGAACATGGCTTTTTCTGTGATCAACGGGGAAGTTATAATCCAGAGGCAGCGCGATCTGCTTGGCCAAAAGTCTTAGAATTATTCACAAGTGAATTGTAACTGAATTAGTCAGATAAATGACGATCAATTTTCTCTAAGTCTTGGGTTAATTGTTGATATTCATCGGATTGAAACCCAACAACCGATCGCACCCCTTCTAAGGTGGACATGATATTTCTTGGGTCCATAAACATGACTTTACTGCTGTCACTGCTACCGATTTTAACCCCCATATCGAGGTAGTTTTGAGCTAAGAGAAATTGTAAGGCTTCCTGGGCGTTAGGATCGGTTTTTAGTTTTTCGGTTAAGATATCTATTGCTCTAGCGATCGCTTCCGCTTTTAATATTTGTTGTTGACGTTCAGCTTCTGCTTGTAAAATCTCGGCTTTTTTCTGAGCTTCTGCTTCTAAAATTCTCGATTCTGCTTTACCTTGGGCGGAGTTAATAGCTGAATCTCTTTCCCCTTCAGAGGTTAAAATAGCAGCCCGTTTTTTACGTTCCGCAGCCATCTGTAACTCCATAGAATCTTGCACTGCTTTTGAGGGCATAATATCTCTTAATTCTACCCGAGTTACTTTCACACCCCAAGGATCTGTAGATATGTCTAATTCCCTTAATAATATCTCGTTAATTTCTGTCCTAGCGGTAAAAGTTTGGTCTAATTCTAATTTACCAATTTCTGAGCGAATTTGCGTTAACACTAGATTAACCATAGCAGATTGTAGGCTTTCTACTTTATAATAGGCTTTTTCCATGTCCATAATTCGCCAATAAACCACTGCATCAACGGTGATAGAAACATTATCTTTTGTAATACAAGATTGGGGGGGGATATCGATAACTTTTTCTCTAATTGTCTCTTGATAAACCACGCGATCAACAAAGGGAACAATAAAGTTTAATCCTGGACTTAGCTTTTTATTGTAACTCCCTAATCTTTCGACTAAATACTCGTTTTTTTCATTGACAATTTTCACCGAGCCAAAAACTGTTGAACCGCCTAAAACTAAAATAACCAAAAAGAAAAACTGACCCATTTAAAAACCTCCTTAATAACCATTATTTTCAGTGTAGCAAATTCATCATCATTCTTCTAAGGAACCTGGCAGAAATTCTGGTAATACCACTAAGGTATTACCTTTTCTATTAACAATATATACTTTTTGATGGGGAGCAATTAATATTGTATGATCGGCACAAATAGCTTGCCAAGAGTTACCTTCATAAAGAACTCTCCCCGTTTTACCTGGAGAAATTTCTGTTAATGTTTCTCCTTCTTGTGCATCACCAACCCTAGAGTTTAATGATTTTCGTTTAGGAACAAATCTCCTTGAACCGACAATGGAAACTGTTGATAAACTCAACCACAAGATTACTTGTAAAGGAAAATAAGGAATCACTAAGGCGATCGCAGCGACTATAATAGCACTAATTCCCATCATAAATGCGACAAAAGCAACGGGAAAAATAGCTTCAGAAAAACAGAGAATGGCACCGGCAATTAACCAAAGTAAGGCTGGACTTACCATCGGAACATAGCTAGAAGACATAAGACAATTGAACAGTTAAATTTTATGTTTATACCAAGACAATTGATAACAGCACAAAATTTTGATATTTACCCTCATGATAACTCTATTAACCAAGATGGGTTACACTGAAGAGGTCAAAATTTAACTTTCTTAAGGAAAATTTAAAATGGTTGATTTAAGTCTCTTGTTTAATATTGCTAACATTTATGCGCTACCTTTTTGGTTATTAATGGTGATTTTACCAAAATGGGGAGTGACACAGAAAGTTATGTCTTCTTATCTTCCTTTTGTTCCCTTAGCAGGGTTATATATTTATCTTTTTGCTGGTAGTCTTGATCCTGATTCTGCCGCAGCTTTTTCTAACCCAACTTTACCTGTTTTAGCTCAACTTTTTAGTCAAGAACCGGTTATGTTAACGGGATGGATACATTTCATTATTTTGGATTTATTTACGGGTCGTTATATTTATTTAGAAGGAAGAGAAAAAGGTATTTTTACTATTCATTCTCTGATTTTATGTTTATTTGCTGGTCCCATTGGGTTACTGAGTCATATTATTACTTCTTGGATACAATTAAAAGTGTCTAAACCAGAAGAAATAGAAGCGAGTGCGACT
The DNA here is from genome assembly GCA_051439625.1 of Crocosphaera sp. Classification (GTDB taxonomy): domain Bacteria; phylum Cyanobacteriota; class Cyanobacteriia; order Cyanobacteriales; family Microcystaceae; genus Crocosphaera. The sequence goes on from JBFRWO010000371.1 coordinate 2,237, forward strand.
TAATTTATTGATCTTTTCTAGATCAATGAGGGCATAATATTATTATGCCCCTACAATTTATTTAACAGCAAACTCAGTTAAGGGGCGAATATGTTCGGGTTGAAATGCAAGGACAATTTTATTTTTAGGAATTCCTGCCTCTATTAAGTCTGTGGCGATACCTTCTTCTATTCCATCTCTTTGTATCCAAATTTTATCATTAATAATTTGCAAATGAACTAAACAACCATGTACTCTTTCTCTGTTTTCCCATCCCTCTAAAAGAATGAGATAATTATCAGATTCTTTGTCTATAATTAGAAGTCTGTTTACTTCACCGGTTGCATAGCGCAGGTTAGCATAATAGCGGAGAGATTCAATAATAATTGCTCTCATTTTATCTAAGTTATCCATTTTAAAATCACCTCTTCAATTACATCAAAAACTAATAACTTAATGCGTTTATTCTCTAATAAAACTTGACCTATGGGATCTTCAAATACCTCAAGATAAGCTTCCTGATGAATAGCTAAATATAAAAGTCTTTCTGGTTGTAGTTTGATTAATAAATCATAATAAAGAATATATTGACCTAGTGCCTTTTCTAAATCATCTATGGGAGATTTACTAACAAAACTTTTAATTTCAATGGCAATTTTTTGATTATCTCTTTCAGCAGCAATCAACTTTTCTGCCCCTAAATCAATGTATAAATCTCTTTTTCCCCAACGCATTACTAGAGGATCATGAGTTATCTCCCAACCATCTTTTTCTAGGGCAGTTCTGACTGTATCATGATAAATATCTTTGGCAGGCATTTCTGATAATTATCTATGATTAAGATCGTTGAGAAATTGTATAAACTCTTTGAAGTCTTGGTTGAACATTTGGAAATTTCCATTGATGATAGTCTTGACGGATTTTTTCTAAGGTCTCTAGACGTTTTTGATAAGATTGAGTTTGCCAATAAGCAAAATCATTTTTTTGTTCTTTTAGTGGGATTTTTTGATAAATTATTTCCATTGTATATTCGATAGGTTGTTTTTATAATTGTACTATATATTTTTCTATAAACATCAAATTTTTTCTCTTTAAGATTCAATTTATTTATTTCCGAGACTGTATCTTATGGTTTGGTTGTGAACAAATATGTTCTGTTGCGCAACAGTAAATTTTCTAATAGGTTATAATCTGTTATGTGGAGTAAGATGATAATCATAAATAGTTAATTTTTTAGTAAGCGATCGCAAGATTAACGTAAATACTTCTTCTATTGCGCAACAGTAAAAGTTAGTGATTTCTGAGCGTTTAAATTGATATCCTCAACGAATATCATGCCAGCTTGGTCACACACCCGTGCTATTCTGTAAAGAAATAATAATATTAAACAAAAATTACCATAAAAGTAGAATGGGCAAACAAAGGGTATTATCAGGGGTACAACCCACAGGAAATCTCCACTTAGGCAACTATTTAGGGGCAATTCGTACCTGGGTAGATATGCAGGACAATTATGATAACTTTTTCTGCGTGGTGGATCTCCACGCCATTACCGTCCCTCACAACCCGAAAACTTTAACCCAGGATACATATACCATAGCAGCCCTTTATCTAGCCTGTGGCATCGATTTAGACCATGCTACGATCTTTGTCCAATCCCATGTTACAGAACACAGCGAACTAGCTTGGTTGTTAAATTGTATCACCCCTCTCAACTGGTTAGAAAGGATGATCCAGTTCAAAGAAAAAGCCCTTAAACAAGGAGAAAATGTTAGTGTTGGACTGTTAGATTATCCCGTATTAATGGCTGCTGATATTTTACTCTACGATGCCGATCAAGTCCCTGTAGGAGAGGATCAAAAACAACATTTAGAATTAACCAGAGACATAGCTATCAGATTTAACGATCAATTTGCTACTCCAGAAAACCCCGTTTTAAAACTGCCTGAACCCTTAATTCGTAAACAAGGGGCCAGAGTAATGAGTTTAACCGACGGAACCCGTAAAATGTCAAAATCAGACCCCTCTGATCTCAGTCGTATTAACTTATTAGATCCTCCGGACCTCATTAAAAAGAAAATTAAAAAGTGTAAAACAGATCCCGTCAGAGGTTTAGAATTTGACAATCAAGAACGGCCTGAATGTAACAATTTATTGGGGCTTTATACATTATTATCAGGAAAAAGTAAAGAAGAAGTTGCAGCAGAATGTCAAGACATGGGATGGGGACAATTTAAACCCCTATTAACCGAAACAACCATAGAAGCATTGAAACCAATTCAAGAGAAATATCAGTCTATTATGGATAATAAAGATTATTTAGACTCAGTATTAAGGGAAGGTAAAGAAAAAGCAGAAACCGTTGCTCATCAAACCCTAACTAGAGTCAAAGACGCTTTAGGATACTTACCTTTACCTAATAACTAATAATTGGTAAATACTCACTGATAACTGACTCCTATTTAACCATTACAAACCACCTCAATTTATGATTAACCATTTTCGTAAAGCAGTCCAAAACAAAGAATTTTTGATTACCGCAGAAATAACTCCCCCCAAAGGAGGAAACCCAACCAGAATGTTAGAGATGGCAAAAGGACTCAAAGGTAGGGTTCATGGGGTTAATATTACCGATGGCAGTCGTGCTGTGTTGCGAATGTCTTCTATGGCTGCCTCTGCTCTATTATTGCAGTATGGTATAGAACCCATCTGTCAAATGACCTGCCGCGATCGCAATGCTATCGCCTTACAAGGAGACTTAATGGGGGCTTATGCTTTAGGATTACGCAACATTTTAGCCCTAACAGGAGATCCCATCAAAGCAGGGGATCACAAAAAATCAAAAGCCGTATTCGAGCTAGAATCTGTTAGATTACTGAAGATGATTGATAAACTCAATGAAGGCATTGATTTTAACGATAAACCCCTGACAGATGACCCCTTAGACCTCTTTCCTGGGGCTGCTGTTGACCCTCAATGTGGCAGTTGGTCAGGGTTACAGCGAAGATTTGAGCGCAAATTAGAAGCAGGGGCGCAATTTTTCCAAAGTCAACTGATCACTGATTTTGAGAAGTTAGATAAATTTATGCACCAAATTGCAGCTAATACTGATAAACCGATTTTAGCTGGAATTTTTCTCTTGAAATCTGCTAAAAATGCCCAATTTATTAATAATAATGTGCCGGGGGTAGAAATTCCTGAAACCATAATTAAACGGTTGGCCGAATCAGAAGACCCTCTAAAAGAAGGGGTTAAAATTGCTGCTGAACAAGTAAAACAAGCTCAACAACTCTGTCAAGGGGTACACATGATGGCCGTTAAACGGGAAGATTTAATCCCAGAGATTTTAGATCAAGCCGGTATCCCCCCTATCGTTTCTCCATGAAAAATCTATTATGTCTTGGTTAAAAGATTGATAGCATAGAAAAAGAGTAAAATTCCTGCTTTTGATAAAATGTCTGTTGATCCGTCCCCTGTCCCCGTGATTTATCGAGACAAAAAACCGCCTCATCGCCCTCCGTATAAACGTCGTCGTTCTCGAATCAAGCGATCGTGGCGTTACTTTTATTTACGGTTTTTGCGATTACGGGGAACCCCTCGTTACATTTCACGGGGATTAGCACTTGGCGTGTTTGCCGGCTGCTTCCCTTTATTTGGATTGCAAACCATCATTGGTGTTTTATTGGCCATTATCTTACGGGGACATAAATTAACAGCGGCAGCAGGAACTTGGGTGAGTAATCCCTTAACTTATGTCCCAATTTTTGCCTTTAATTATAAAGTGGGGGAATTTATATTAGGATTTAGTATTGGCAAAACCCAAGTCACTCTTCCTGATAATTGGGAGTCTTGGACAGAGTTAAAAGAATCAGGTTTAGTCTTTTTGGTAACTTTATTTTCTGGTTGTTTAGTCGTAGGTTCAATCGCAGCTATTCTAACCTATATGGTTAGTGTGCGGTTTCTGTCTCGTTGGCGTAGAAGACGTTACGGAAATTAATTAGGGAGAGCAAGAAGTGTGAAAAATGTGAGGAGAATTAAGGTTAAAAAATAATAACCCCTACTGACGGCGCAAAAAAGAGGGTAAATCAACTTTTTCTCTGGCTGCATCTTCCTTGCGATCAGGATCTATACTAAAACTGAAAGGGTCTCGACTACTGACTACGATAGCCTGTGAAGTAATAGCTGTTCCCTGTTCAAAATGATCCTCAGTCTCACTCAAAGATGGGATATCTGTGGGATTGCAGTCAGGATCAGGATTAAGGGAAAATAACTCCTCTAAGGTTTCCTCAATGGGTATTGATAAACGATCACAGGGAGCAACTTCACCAGAAGGAGGGATGGGGGTTTTCTCTTTTAGGGAACTAGACCAAGGTTGAATAGAGATAATATTAGGGTCTGTTTTGTCATCAACTGTAGTAGATTCTTTCCCTTGAGAAGCGTTAGTTTTCTTACTATGACGACTTAAACATTGATCCAATGCTGATTTATACTGTAGGCTATAGCGTTGCTGTCGTTGAAGACGTTGCTGTATCTCCCTTATTTCTTCTTCCTTAAGCACTAGCTGATGCTTACTTTGTAGGGTTTCTTGTTTGAGCAAGATAGATTCCCGTTCTAAGTCAGTAAAAGCTTCTTGATTGCTCTGCAATTGTTTTTGTAGGGATTCCAAATCACTTTGTTGTTGTTGTAGTTTGGTTTGAGAAGCTTTAAGTTCTTCTCGTAGATGACTATTTTCAGTCTGGATAGTTTGAAGTTGGTTCTTTTGCTGGGAGAGTGATTCTAGATCAACTTGTTGCTGTTTTAGCTGGTTTTGAGAAGCTTGAAGTTGTTCTCGCAGATGACTATTTTCAGCCTGGATAGTTTGAAGTTGGTCTTTTTGCTGGGAGAGGGATTCTAAATGACCCTGTTCCTTTTGTAGTTTGGTTTGAGCGGTTTGAAGTTGTTCTCGTAGATGACTATTTTCAGCCTGGATAGTTTGAAGTTGGTCCGTTTGTTGGGAGAACAAAGAATTATGGTGACGCGATCGCTCTTGATAGTCCTGAAGTTCTTGTCTTGAAGCAGATAAAGCTTGTTCTAAGGTGACAATAGTATCAAGAAGTTGCCGATTTTGTCCCCGTAATTTACGAGCGAGGTTAAACCAATCTTGAGTTAAAGGAATATCATGATCCTCAACAATAGAAACTTCCGTAATTTCTGATGATTCTTCGGTTTTCTTATGCCCTAAGTCCATAATAAGATCAGTATTAAGTGTTTGGCTAGGATCAATATCCCCTAAGTGTGGCTCAAACTCAGGTTGAATCGGTTGATCAGAGTGATAGTTACCCATAGGAATATAACTTAATTTTAGCTATAGTAGTAAAGATGTTATTCTTAGAGATTTAGTTTCTTTGTAAGCAAAACACCACTCAACCAGTAACCCGTTAAACCTATGGACTCAGAAGATAACGAGGCGTGAAGCATTACTGTTTGAGAGAAGGAAAAACCTTAATATATATTTGTGACTTAACATTAGTATTTTTTTCTATTTAAGGGGTAACTATGCAATTATCATCTGATTCATTTTATCAGGCTGTTCAATATCTAGACGATCATCCTGAGTCGATCAGAGTCAAAAAATTAATCTTTTGTATTTGCAAAAAAAGTTGGGAAAATGATATCAATATTCTCAATAGTTTCTCCATGGAAAGTTTGGTTAAAGACCTAATTACACGACAAGAAACCCTGGAATTACTAACTCTTTCCCTCTATAAATTAGTTAAAACCCTCAACCGTCCTAAAGTTTATGCTGGCGTTGCTAAAGCGATTGTTGAACAACTTGGACCCATTTATCGCGAACTAGATCAACAAACAGAAGTAGTCGAAGTTCCCACAAGACCCCAAGAAACTCATGTTTCTGATGATACATTTCTTTTAGAACAAGCAGTTAGGAATTTATCAAATCATCCAGAAACTGTTAGAATTCACAAATTAGTTTATGCCATTACCAAAAATAGTTGGGAAAACGATTTAAACCGCATTCAACATTATGGTTTAAAAAACTTGATCACGGAAATGCTAGACATTTATCCTGATTTTAATACTCTCAAAAAAGCTTTTGTGCGCTTAGTTAATAATATTAACAAAAAGAATTTGTATATAGCAATTTCTAAAGTTATTCTCAATCAAATTTGCGGATTATACGATAGTTTACGGCAAGAAGAATTATTACCTCAAAGAAATTCTAATAGCTATAGCACCCAAATCATTTCCATTAGTAATAGTGATAATTATCAAAGCATACAACCTTCTTCTGCATCCGCTTTTGAAACCTCTGTGATTAATGTCACTTCAGAACGGATGATCACTGAGTTAAAACAGCTACAGTCCACACAGGCACCATCTCCCCCGAAACCAACTTATGATATTTTTGAAGTCCGTATGGAAATTATGCAATATACCAATCCCTTACGGGCTAAAATATTGCTATTCTCTCTCCTATTCCATCCCTGGGACCGCAGTGGACAAGATTGGTCAACTTTAAGAAGTTATACCCTTGATGACCTATTAGAACAAATTCTTCAAAGTGGTCGTTCTATTGGCGAAGTTCAAGGAAAACTCTACAACATGGCCAAATCTCTCCATGATCCTGATTCCCATCTCCAAGCAGCTAGTACCGTTGTTGAAGCCGTCAAACCCTTTTTGTAATTCTATTGCCATTCCGTCTCTATGAAACCCACTGAACTAATTGAACGCTATTCTTCCGGAGAAACCTTATTTAATGGATTAAAACTGCCAGGAGTTAACCTAGTTGGGGCGGATTTAATTGGGATTATCCTCAATGAAGCAGATTTACAAGGGGCTAATCTCTTATTCTCTTATTTTAACCGCGCCAACTTCACCCAAGCAAATCTTGTGGGAGCTAATTTAAGTGGGGCGAATCTCTCTCAAGCGGATCTCAGTGGGGCAGACTTACGCAATGCTACTCTCCACGGTACTTTACTACAAGGAGCAAATTTAAGGGATACGGATATTACTTTAGCTACTTTTCTCGATGCTAATTTAATGGGAGCCGATCTACGGGGGGCAGACTTAAGCGGTGCAACCCTTACTGGTGCTTGTTTGAGAGGGGCAAATATGCGTCAGGAAAAAAAGGGCTACTATACTAATCTCCAAGCTGCCAACTTGAGTAGGACAGATTTTCAAGGGGCAAATATGAAGGGGGTTGATTTGAGTCGAGCTAATTTGATTGGTGCTAATCTCAAAGAGGCCAATTTAAGGGATGCTGACTTACGCAAAGCTGATTTAACCAATGCTAACCTCAAAGGGGCTTTACTAACGGATACAAATTTAACAGGAGCAAAGTTAACTGGGGCTAATCTTACCAATGCGAATATGGTGAGAGCGCAATTATCTCAATCTGAGTTAAGCGATATTATGGCTAAAGGAGCGATTATGACTCATGCTGTCTTAAATCGGTCTAATCTTCATCAAGCTAATTTAACTTCAACACGAATGAATCATGTGGATTTAAGTCGGGCTAACTTATCCGGGGCTAATTTAACGGATGCTGAGTTAGTTGAGGCTTTCTTTGCACGAGCTAACTTGATGGGGGCAAATATGACTAATACTAATTTAACCCGCGCTGAGTTGATGAGTGCTAATTTAGCTGGTGTTATTTTACGAGGTGCAACTATGCCTGATGGTAAAGTTCATCGGTAAAAATTTTTATTAATGGATAATGGATAATTGACAATTAATAAATATTCCAATGCAAACTCCTACTAAAATCTTAACTTTAGCCGAATTTTTACAACTTCCTGAAACACAACCAACTTCTGAATTTATTAATGGGAAAATTAGTCAAAAAGCAATGCCACAAGGCCAACATAGTCGTTTACAGTATAAGTTTTGTTTAACGGTTAATAAAATCTCTGAACCACAAAAAATTGCTTGTGCTTTCCCAGAATTAAGGTGTGTTTTTGGAGGTAATGCGCTCGTTCCAGATGTTGCCGTGTTTCGTTGGGAAAGGATTCCTCGTAATGATTTAGGTCAAGTTACCAATGGTTTTGAAACTTATCCTGATTGGTCAATTGAAATTTTATCCCCTGCTCAAAGTTACACCAACGTATTAGGAAATTTATTATACTGTTCTCAACACGGTACAGAATTAGGTTGGTTAATTGATCCCGATGAGGAGACAATTTTAGTGGTATTTCCTGAACAGAAGGTACAATTATTAAAAGGCAATGAATCTTTACCTATTTTACAGGGAATTGAATTAGAATTAACTGTTAGACAAGTTTTTGATTGGTTGAATCTTTAGAAGTAAATAAAATGACAAGTTTAGAGAAAACACAATTTCAAAAAGTTCTTGAATATGTGAAATAATTTTCATCTCAATTCATGTTTAAGCTTTTAATTGACCTAAAAACTTAATTTCTAGACTTTAATATTGTATCAAAAATTATTCTATCTTTTTTTCAAATATCTAAAAAGTAATATATATGTAATGCTAAATGTAGCATAAAAAATGGGAATTATAATAACAACACCTTCAGTTATAATAAAAATGTTTAATAAAAATATTAAGTTACGTATTACCAAGACAGGTCAAGTTATATTTTATGGAATTGCAGAAAAACAAATCCACCGTTATGTAGAAAGACTTAATCATTATAATACTTCTTATAAAGTTATTCATGATCGTTATAATCTAGGTAAAGTTTTTATCAACTTCTCTGAAATTGAATTAAAACTGTTTAAAATATTAGTAAACTATTATATTCTTACAGACTACAGAAAATATAAGTTAGTGGAATCAAAAGAAACTATCTATTTTTATAGTAAACATCATATTGTTTGTACATCAGAAGAATTAGTACCTATATTTAAAAATCATTTCAATGAATCAAAAAAAGCATATAGACTTTTCCGCATGAAAACTACTCCAATATTTGTTTTAAATGAAATTTCTTTAGCTAGTAAAATAGATTTAATGAATTATTGCTATGTAGTTGATAACATTAGTCATATAAATAAAGACAGAACGATGCAGAAAAAAATAAATATTATAAAAGAAATCCATAATAGTTTAAAACCACAAAATAACCAAGTATTTAATTTTGGTACATCTAGGAGTGCATGGATAAATAATAATCAGCCTTTAAGTTATCGAAACCCTTTTAGATGAGGAAACAATTTTAGTTGTATTTCCTGAACAAAAAGTACAATTATTAAAAGGCAATGAATCTTTACCTATTGTACAGGGAATTGAATTATAATTAACTGTTAGACAAGTTTTTGATTGCTTGAATCTTTAGATTGAATCAAAATTTACGGTTAAACAATTGTTTGATTAGTTTAGTCTTTAGGAAAAAATAATATGATAAGTTTAGATAATTTTATTTTTAACATTTTTATAATTTTAGATACAACATTACAGTAAGTTTCGTATTCTAGGTGAATTAGTAAAAAGTGATTAATTTCATACCCATATATTGCAATGATACAAGCTTTTAGTTATAATGTTGTATAGGAAACTATTATTTACTCAAAAAATTATTAACTACAATGGACTTAATAGAAATTCAAGAAGCTATAACAAGTGATTTGGGAGATATTAATAATTTCTATGATTTAATAAAGCTTTCTTTAAAATATATTGAATATAATTATCAAAAAAATTTTAAGATAAGAAGACCTTGTAATTTTCAAATTATATCAGTAATTTGTGAAAACCTTTATCATCATTACGATAACAAAGACAATACTTTCCATATCGATAAAATAATTAAAAACTCAAAAGTAGTTGATAACTTTATAGAAAACAATTCGTGGGAAATAGAGGAAATAGAACAACTAATTTTAGAGATATCTCCAAAATATACATATATAGAAGATAATATGATAAAGATGCTGACTGTAGTAAAAAAAAATCTAGATAATAATCTTATTATTTATAGTAATAGATTTGAGACAAGTAATGCTATTGAAAAAATAAAAGAAGCAATATATATTATTGAAAACTGTTTTGAAATAGATGATAAAATAAAGAAAACAATAATCAGGAACTTAGAAAAAACCATAAAAGCTTTAGAAAACAAAAAATATACAAGGTTTTATGGACACATAAAAGAAACTTTAACGATTTTAGCTGCTTTTGGTTCTATTGCATCTGGTGTTGCTGGTGTTCAACAAATTAAAGAAACTGTATTTGATCCTGCCAGTGAAGTTTTAAATGAATGTATAACAATTGTAGAACAAGAGATTATTCATATTAATATAGAAAATGAACAATATTTTATACAGCCTAAAACACTTAATAAATTATTAACAGGACAAAAAGAAATAGAAAAAATGAATGCTGAACTTGAAGAACAATAATTTATTTTTAAACTAATTATTTCTTAGAAATCAAAGTAAAGTTTAACTTATATAAGGTTCATATAAGGTTCCATAGCAAGCGATCGCATTTTTGAATTTTCCATCAAAATACAAACAAGGTATAAATGCTCAATTAAACGCTAAATGAAACCAGATTGAAACTAATTCGGTATCATTATATGTAGGTTATTTTTTTAGAACCCTTGAAACCCTTATTATTGCTTATAAGCCCGTGACGAGGATTGAACTCGTGACCTCACCCTTACCAAGGGTGTGCTCTACCACTGAGCCACACGGGCGTTTAGAAATAGGAGGTGGGCCGAGCTGGATTTGAACCAGCGTAGGCATAGCCAGCGGATTTACAGTCCGCCCCCATTAACCACTCGGGCATCGACCCATTTATCTCACAATTATTAATAGTAGCACAGGGGTTTAAGGATTACAAGGGCTAAA
>JBFRWO010000372.1:0-34510 GCA_051439625.1 Crocosphaera sp.
ATTGTGAGATTTCACTGGCTACTATTAACTATCCTCAGCACGCTTTTATTTGCCCTGCCAGCACAGGCCGGCAGACTTCTCTTTTGGCGATACGAAAACAATCAAAATCGCCTAATTTTTACCACAGATTCACGGGTTCAACCTCGGGCCCAGTTGATCCCTAACCCCACTCGCATTGTCCTCGATTTACCAGGAATCACCCTCAACCGTTCCACAGTGGACCAAAACATTGGAGGAACCATTAGAAGTGTTCGTGTGGGTCAATTTAATTCCCAAACGACCCGTTTAGTGATTGAATTAGCCCCTGGATATACGGTTGATCCTGCTAAAGTTAAGGTTCGAGGTCTATCCCCGACTCAGTGGACTGTAGAATTACCCAATCCGCAGCCGATCAGGACTTCTACCCCCCGTCCCAACCCCCGTCCCAACCCCCGTCCTAACCCTCCCCGTCCCAACCCTCCCACTGCGGCCCCCCAACTCCCCCTTAATACTGGCCCGTCTTCTTTCCAAGACAATAATAATTTTGAAGTCACCCGTAATGGTTTATTCGTTCGTTTGGATAAACAAGGGGAAAATCGGGATATTAAAGTGGAAGATCGCCAGGAAAGAGACGCGAAAACCATTCAATTTACTTTACCTGGGACATCTTTTCCTCAATCTTTAATTGGTCGAACCCTCTCAGTCAATGAATACGGGGTGAGTGAGATTAAGTTTGAACAACCCGAACCCTCTCAAGGCCGTCTCACCCTACGGGTGTCTAAAGACAGTCCAGGATGGCAAGCTTATTATTCTCGTTTGGGTGGGCTAGTTTTATTACCCCAAGGTGGTATCCCTAAGGTACGAAATTTAACCCCTCCTGAACCTTCTCCGGAGGCCGCGGTTAACCCCGTACAAAATGAAAATCCCACCATTTCTGCTATTGAGTTAACCAATAACAACGGTCAACTATTGATTCGGGCCAATGGACCGATCAGGGGTCAAGGAAGTCTCGATCGCCGTACTGGTGTCTTTCAAATTCGTATTCCTAACGCTCAACTGGCCGAACCTGTCCAAGGTCCCCAACTAGGGCGCAATAGTCCTATTTTTCAGTTGAAGGTCAGGCAGGTTAATACGGATACGGTGGTGGTTGAAGTGCAACCTTCTTTGGGGGTACGTTTGGGGGGTTTACGTCAACCCAATCAGGAAACTTTATCTCTGGAAGTGATTTCTTTGCGGGCGACAACTCCACCACCGAGAAACCCCATAGACACCAGAAATCCCACCCCGATCACTGTTCCGCCTCCTGCGAATAATCCTCCCTCTCAAAACCCATCTTTACCCCCTGGAACCCAAACTCCTAGAGGCAGGGTACTGGTGGTTATCGACCCTGGCCACGGGGGCAAAGATCCAGGGGCTGTTGGCTTAGGGGGACTGAGGGAAGTTGATGTGATTCTGCCCATTTCCCTAGAAGTGAGTCAGCTTCTCAAGCAGCAAGGGGTTGAGGTGATGATGACTCGCAATGCTGATTATTTTGTTAGTCTTCAAGGCCGTACTGCTATGGCTAACCGGGCGCGGGCTAATATTTTTGTCAGTATCCACGCTAATGCTGTGGGGGGTGGCCGGTCTAATGTTAGTGGGATGGAAACTTTTTATGCTGGAAACAGACAGTTAGCCGATGCCATCCATCGCAGTATTTTACGAAACGTTACAGTAGCTAGGGATCGGGGGGTCAAACGGGCCCGTTTCTATGTTCTGAGAACCTCAAGAATGCCCTCTGCGCTGGTGGAAGTGGGTTTTGTGACGGGAACCGTGGATAATGCTAGACTGCGTGATCCGGCTTATCGCAGTCAAATGGCCAGGGCGATCGCTTTGGGAATCTTGGATTATATTCGCCAAAAAAGACTCTAAATCGGTTTCTGTCTCTACAATATAGTTACTCACCTAAATATCCGTGTTTCAATTGTTAACTTTTTCTTTATTGACTTAATCACGACATGAGAGAGATTCAAAACAGTCCTATTGGTGTGTTTGATAGTGGTGTGGGAGGATTGACTGTTTTACGGGAACTTCACCGACAGTTGCCCCAAGAATCCATCCTATATTTTGCTGATACGGCACGACTTCCCTACGGCGATCGCTCTGCTAGGGAAATCCTACAGTTTGTTCGAGAAATCTTGGTCTGGATGACCCGAAAAAGGGTAAAAATGGTCATCATGGCTTGTAATACCAGTTCGGCTTTAGCCCTTGAGGCTGTTCGTGAAGAGTTTGACGTTCCCATTTTAGGGGTGATCTTACCTGGGGCTAAGGCGGCGGTTAAACAAGGTCAACGCATCGGGGTGATTTCTACACCGGCAACGGCTAAAAGTCAGGCATACCGTCAAGCGATTCAAGAAATTAATCCTGATGCTCAAGTCTGGCAAGTGGGATGTCCTCGCTTTGTTCCTCTGATTGAACAAAATCGTCTCTGGGATGTCCATACTCAACAAGTTGCCCGAGAATATCTTACCCCTTTATTGGCCCATAATATTGATACTCTGGTTTATGGTTGTACCCATTACCGCCATTTACAGGCTGTAATTAAAACTATTATCCCAACCACGGTAAAATTGGTTGATCCAGCTAGTTATGTGGTACAGGCGGCTAAAAAAGAATTAGAGTTGATGGGACTGAGCAAAACTTCTCCTGCTTTACCAACTCGCTTTGCTGTTAGTGGTTGCTCTGCTACTTTCTCCCAACTGTCTCGACAATGGTTGGGTTATTGTCCCTCGGTTGAATCAGTTTCATTGCCCATCAGTCCGACTTCTACTGTAGCCTGGGAGCAGGTAGAGTTGTTTGAATAGATTTAAGGATTGGTTGTTTGATCTGATTTCCTCACACCACTACCAATCCTTTATCTTTCTACTTTGAAATTTTTATCATGTCTCAATGCAAACAATTGTTTTATCCCAAATCACGGGGAGGTTGTGACAACCACTTACCTGTACGTTTAGCTAGGGTCAACAATCCGTAAATCATTAATAAATATAGAGCGGCGAGGAATAATGTGATCACAGGCATCTTCTTGTCTTCAAGTTATTATGGTAATGGTGGACATCGTGTTATAATCAACGGGTTGAGATTCTAATTAAGTATCCCAAGTTAACAGTAGCTATAGCTTCTACTGCCTTAGTATCATAAGCAACAGCCTGAGTCCAGAACGGACTTTTTGTTACTCTATTTCACCTTAAAAGAACTATTACAAGTCCTGACTCTGCTTGATCGCGGATCAATGACTGCTAATTCCCAGTTCTTTTTTAGAGTCGTAACTCTTCAAGGTAATTGCTTAAGCTGTCAGCACACTAGGCTAACTACTTCCTCTGTGAGAAATTTGCCTCAGAATGTTAAGTTATCTATCAGCTTTCTGGAACAGAGGGGTAAATTCTTAAAACCCTTACTACTAACATAACACAAGAATTGGCAAATGGATAATTTTTTTGGTGATTTTAGGAGGGTTTGACCGGTTGTTTTCGAGAAAATGGCCAATTAAGTTTCCTTGTCTGGAAAGGTTAGCTTAAAATAAATACAAGAATATGTAAACTTTCGTAACTGAAAAACCAGGTTTAACTAACCGCATGATCTCAACAACCTCTTTCTTTTCCCCTGTAGAAAACGATTTACACCTATTGACAGACAATCTCAAACGCTTAGTGGGGGCGCGTCATCCTATCCTTGGAGCAGCGGCCGAACACTTATTTGATGCTGGTGGTAAACGCATTCGTCCGGCAATTGTTTTGTTAGTTTCACGGGCAACGATGCTAGACCTTGAGATTACTTCTCGTCATCGCAGACTGGCAGAAATTACAGAAATGATTCATACTGCTAGTTTAGTCCATGATGATGTGGTAGATGAGGCAGCTTTACGACGCAATGTGCCAACGGTTAACAGTTTATTTGATAATCGTATTGCTGTGTTAGCAGGAGATTTTCTATTTGCTCAATCTTCCTGGTATTTAGCTAATCTTGATAACTTACAAGTGGTTAAGTTACTCTCGGAAGTCATTCGCGATTTTGCTGAGGGAGAAATTTTTCAAGGGATTAATCGCTTTGATACCAGTTTAACTCTGGAGGCTTATTTAGACAAAAGCTACTATAAAACAGCTTCTTTAATGGCTAATAGTGCTAAGTCTGCTGCTATTTTAAGCGATGCTTCTAGCGAAGTCATAGATAGTCTTTATAACTATGGCAAATATTTAGGGTTAGCTTTTCAAATTGTCGATGATATCCTCGATTTTACCTCACCAACGGAGGTATTGGGCAAGCCTTCTGGTTCAGATTTAATCAGTGGCAATATTACTGCCCCTGCTTTGTTTGCAATGGAGGAAAAGCCCTATTTAGAAACTTTAATTAAACGGGAGTTTAGTGAAGAGGGAGATATAGAGGAGGCGTTATCTATTATTAGTGAAAGCCAAGGTATTGAGCGATCGCAAGAATTAGCTGCTTATCATGCCAAACTTGCCCTTAAACAGTTAGCTTGTCTCAAACCTTCTCTCTATTGTCAGTCTTTAACTGATTTAGTTGACTATGTTTTGAGTCGTCTTTATTAAGGGTTTATTGCTCTTTTTTGCTTGTGCAGACAAGTATCTTTGTTTAAAAATTGTTTTGAAAAAAATTTAGGTTAATTAATAACTTTTTTTAACCATTACCTTGTCATGGGCTGAGGGTGTTTGCTATTTTAAGAGAATTGGCAATCATTTACTGAATCTCTTTTAATCTGAAAGTGTCTTACGCCCTTGACTTTGGTACCAGCAATACTGTACTTACTCGTGTCAACCCAGTGACACAACAACCTGAGATTATCAAACTTCCAGGTTGTTCTCAGCAACTGGGAAATAATCCTCCTTTAATTCCCAGTTTAATCTATGTTGAAAATGCTAGTACAACTGATGTTTTAGTTGGTCAAACTGTTCGAGATCGCGGTTTAGATTTGGCTAATAATCCACGCTTTTTTAAACAGTTTAAGCGAGGTATTGGCGCAAATATTCAAGGATTTTTACCAGAGTTAGATGGCAATAATATTACTTTTGAAAAAATAGGTGAATTATTTTTAAATAGGGTTATTGAACAGTTAAAAAATGAGTCTGTGAATGAGATAGATTCATTAGTTTTAACGGTTCCTGTGGATAGTTTTGAAACCTATCGTCATTGGTTAGGTAGTGTTTGTCAAGGTTGGAATATTGAACAAGTTAGACTCTTAGATGAACCAACGGCAGCAGCTTTAGGGTATGGAACAACGGCAGAAGAATTATTATTAGTTTTAGATTTTGGTGGGGGAACGGTTGATTTATCTTTAGTGAAATTAGGAACAGAAAATTTACAAAAAAATCAAGGTTTTATTTTAAAATGGGGTCAAAATTTATTTGGAGAAAGTAAAAATCAAAAGCCTAAAATTGCTCGTGTTTTAGCTAAAGCAGGATCTAATTTAGGAGGATCAGATATTGATAATTGGTTAATTAATTACTTTTCTAAGAATCAAAATATTCCTATTTCTTCCTTAACATTAAGATTAGCAGAACGCTTAAAAATTAAGTTGTCTTCTGAGGCAAAAGCTAACGAAGTTTATTTTAACGATGAAACCCTAGATAGTTATGAGTTGGGGTTAGATAGAGAGGGATTTGAAAGTATCTTAAAAGAAGAAAATTTTTTTGATAAGTTAGACGAGTTAATGACTCAAGTTTTACAACAAGCAAGACGCAATGGTATCGAAAAAAAAGATATTGATGGTATCTTATTAGTTGGAGGAAGTGTACAGATTCCTGCTGTACAAACTTGGGTAAAACAATACTTTGATGAATCAAAAATTAAATGCGATCGCCCCTTTTCTGCTATTGCTGAAGGTGCCTTAAAATTAACCCAAGGATTTGAGGTTAAGGATTTCTTATATCATAGTTATGGTATAAGATATTGGAACCATCGGAAAAAGTGCCATAGTTGGCATTCTATTATTAAATCAGGGCAATCTTACCCCATGAATGAACCCATAGAAATTAAGTTGGGTGCATCTATCGAAAATCAACCTAGTATTGAGTTAATTATAGGGGAATTAGGGTCAGAAACTGGGGGAACAGAAGTCTATTTTGATGGAGATAGATTAGTAACTCGTTCTCTAGGAAATGATAAGAGTAATGTTCAACCTTTAAATGATCGAGATGGGGCGAGAACTTTAGCAAAATTAGATCCTTTAGGAATGCCTGGAAGTGATAGAATTAAGTTACAATTTTGGGTAGATGAACAGCGATTTTTAAGGGTGACAGTTGAGGATTTACTGACACAAAATAGTTTAGTTAACAAGCAAATTGTTGCAGAACTAAGCTAGAAGTTAATCATTTATTAGGTTTTAATGAATTCTTAATTGATGTTTAGCTGAATATTATTCTTTCACGCTTTACTAAGGCTTAGATTATATTGATATAAAAAACCCTATAATAATAATTGGCACTTCTTTAATCACTTCTAAATATAAAACAGGGTACATTAACAAAGGGTAATACACCTGGTCAATTTTAAACACAACACATTCAATTATCAATAGCTATTTGATTATAATTAAAATTAATAAACTTCGTCATGTGAGCCAATATCCACTAGGATAATTAAAGATTATTCTGAGTCTTCATATTGAGAAAAGATAAAAATAATACGACAATCATAACTAACAGAACAAGACCACAAATCATTTAATTTACCCGTTAATTTATGAGACTTTAAAGAGGGAATAAAAGGATCTTTAGCTAATAATTTTAAAACACTTGTAATTTTATTTTGTAATTCAGGATTCTTTTTAATCAATCTCTTAAAAGCTCTTCTAAAATGACTATTCCAGACTACTCTCATCATCCTCCTCTAACAACTCTGCAATTAAATCATCCACTGTGCCAATTTTAGCTTTTCCCTCTTGTAAATCTGTTAAAATCGCTTGAGCATTATCGGCAATTTCTGAGCGTCTTTTTTCAATG
This sequence comes from Crocosphaera sp., assembly GCA_051439625.1. Classification (GTDB taxonomy): domain Bacteria; phylum Cyanobacteriota; class Cyanobacteriia; order Cyanobacteriales; family Microcystaceae; genus Crocosphaera. The sequence continues at coordinate 6,972 of JBFRWO010000372.1, forward strand.
CGTCTTTGACGGATTAAATCAAACAAATGATCTTGATCCTCAATTGACAAGGTTTCAATGGATTCAATCAAATTTTGAAAGTAAGCTTTGGCCATTCTCTTAGGGATTAAGGATAATTTAAGCAAGATTTACTTATCCACATATTATACTAAATAGGATAAAAAGGAATTGTTAAAAAATATTTAGACTACTCTGAACTATTGTTTTTCATTAATTTTATTTTTCTATAGTCATCTAAATATTAAAAGGTCATAGTGGAAATTGAGCCGTTTTTTTGCTAGACTTTAAAAGTCTTTTCTCATCAGGTCAAGTATAATGGCAATTAATAATAAAATAACTTTTATGGGTTTCTTGTTAGCGGTATCTACTGTAACCGTTTCAGCAGCAACTGCCAGTCCGAAAAAACCTATTTCTCCCAAGCTCTCTAATAAGATAGAATATCGCTTATCTCGTATTACCAAAGCCATAGAAAATCGGGAAATTGAAACGATCAATAGTTCAACAACTAAAGAAGAAAACTTATTAGCAAGAGGGTTTGCCAATCGTAGTGGTGGTGGCGGTTTCGCCAATCGTGGAGGGGGTGGTTTTGCCAATCGTAGTGGTGGTGGCGGTTTTGTTAATCGCAGTCCTTTCCGTAATGGTGGTGGTTTCTACAACCGTTACTAATTATTTAAAAAAGAATTTGTTGCTAACTATTTTCTATTTTGCTCATCTATATAAGGAGATAATATTTTGCGGATTACAACAAAAATTACTTGTGTCGGTTTCCTTTTAGCTGTTTCTACTTTAACCACTTCTATTGCTAAAAGTCATGGTACTTTATCCAATGACAAGTTAACCATAGAAAATCGTCTATCTCGCTTAACAGAAGCAATACAGGAAAGTGGGGTTGATATTCCAGATGAAACCGATGAAGATTTAATAGTAAGAGGTTGGGGTAATGGTGGTCGAGGAAGTTGGGGAAATGGATATCGCGGAGGTTTTGCCAATCGTCATGGAGGAGGAGGTTTTGTCAATAGAAGTCCTTTCCGTAATGGTGGAGGTTTTTATAATCGTTATGGTGGAGGTGGTTTTGTTAACCGTGGAGGTGGTTGGCGAAATGGAGGTGGTTTTGTTAACCGTCGCTGGTAAGGAGAAAAAATGACAACACATTTATCTATCAATAGCAGTCAAAATGAGTCGATTGATGTTTCATCTTTTGGCCCAATTAATTTAGTGGTGATTCAACCTACACCTTTTTGTAATCTTGATTGTGATTATTGTTATTTACCGAATCGGGATTTAAAAGAAAGGTTATCTCTTGACTTAATTGAACCCATTTTTAAAGAAATTTTAACCAGTCCTTTTGTGGGAGATTTTCTTGATATTTGTTGGCACGCAGGGGAACCTTTAGCTGTTCCGATTTCTTATTATCAAGAAGTGTTTAAAAGGATTGAGATTGCTAATGAAAAATATAATAGTAAACAAGTTCCTATTTATCATTCAATACAAACTAATGGAATTTTAATTAATCAAGCTTGGTGTGACTTTTTTAAAGAGTCTAATATGTGTGTGGGAGTTAGTATTGATGGCCCTGACTTTTTACATAATGTTCATCGTAAAACCCCTACAGGTTTAGGAACTCATGAAAGTGTCATGAGAGGAATTCGTTATTTACAAAAAAATGATATTTACTTCAATATTATTGGTGTAATTACTCAAGAATCTTTAAACTATCCTGATGAGATTTTTAACTTTTTCTGGGAAAATGGTATTAATGATGTGGCTTTTAATATGGAAGAAACAGAAGGGATTAATGAGACATCTTCTTTAGATAAAGTTGGGACAGAAGAAAAATATTATCAGTTTATGAAACGCTTTTGGGAATTAACTAGCCAAACTAATGATCAATTTAAGGTGAGAGAGTTTGAGGCAGTTTGTGGATTAATTTGCGATAACCAAAGATTAGCAAAAACAGACATGAATCATCCTTTTGCTATTTTAAATATTGATTATCTGGGTAATTTTTCTACCTTTGATCCTGAATTATTATCAGTAGATATTAAACCCTACGGAAAGTTTATTTTAGGCAATGTTTTAAGTGATAGTTTAGAATCTGTTTGTCATAGTAAAAAATTTAAACAAATCTATCAAGATATGATACAAGGAGTTAATGCTTGTCGTCAAAGTTGTGATTATTTTGGGGTATGTGGAGGGGGTGCAGGAAGTAATAAATATTGGGAAAATGGCAGTTTTAATTCAACCGAAACCCAAGCTTGTCGTTATCGCACTAAAATAGTTACGGATGTAGTTTTAGAAGCATTAGAAAATTCCTTTGGGATTAATTAATTTATAGCTAACTAAAAATCAATTATCATGATAAGTAGGAAATGTTAACCACAAGGAATGTTTATGGGCTTCCTGGCTGTTATTGACTATGATCTGGGTAATCTGCACTCCGCTTGTAAAGGGCTAGAAAAAGCAGGAATTCAGCCAAAAATTACAGATTCTCCCCAAGATATTGCAGACGCTGAGGCGATTGTACTGCCCGGAGTTGGATCTTTCGATCCGGCTGTACAACATTTGCGATCGCGTCATTTGGAGGAACCGATCAAAACTGCGATCGCCCAAGGTAAGCCATTTTTGGGCATTTGTTTGGGGCTACAAATTCTGTTTGAGGGGTCAGAAGAAGGCAAAGAACCAGGGTTGGGTATTATTAAAGGGAAGGTGCGTCGTTTTCAATCTGAGCCTAATTTAACCATACCCCATATGGGTTGGAATCAGTTACAATTCACTCAGCCCAATCTTCCGTTATGGCAAGGTTTAACCCCTGATCCTTACGTCTATTTTGTCCACTCCTATTATGTTGATCCGGTTGACGCTGATATGAATGCTGCTGTTGTGACTCATGGTAGCCAAACTGTAACAGCAGCGATCGCCCGTGATAATCTGATGGCGGTACAATTTCACCCGGAAAAATCATCGGATCATGGATTACAAATTCTTTCTAATTTTGCAGCAATGGTTCAGAAAAACCTGAAAATTTGACCAATTAAAGCAATGCGGTGCATTCCAAAATTAATTTTTGATTGATTAAAGCATAGGGTTGCACCTCTAATGCTTGACGGAAGGCTGCGATCGCATCTGGGTATTTTCCCAAGGCTAATAAACATAACCCTAAACCGTGCAAAGCTCCAAAATGATAGGGTATCAATTGGATCACCTGTTCACAATCTTGTTGTGCTTGTTCGTACTTTTCTAGAGAAAAATAAAGTACAGCCCTTCGGTTCCAAGCTTCAGCAAAATCAGGATAGTTTTCGATGGTTTCTGTTAGTAAAGCTTCAGCTTTTTGGAAATTTCCCTGATCTAGAAAAGATTGCGATCGTCGCAATAATTCTCGGCCAATTTCTCCTTTCTCTGTAAACCATAGTTGCCATAGTTCACTTGTAGCCCTTTGTCGGGCTACTTCATCCGTTTTTTTCAAGTCTTGTAATAACTGATCAATTTTTGAAGACTTCACAATAATAATTCTCGGGATGATTCAATTTTCTTTCAGGAAAGTGTAAGCAGCTAATCTATGAATCACTATCTGCTGCTTCCCCTGATTCTACATCGGGAATGTAATCGGGTTTTTGTGCATTTTCCCAGCCGGCAGGACGTTTAGAATTGTACCAAGCAATGGAACCAATGGTGACAGCAGCTATGAAACCCACAACATAGACGATGACAAAATAGGTTGGGAATTGTCCGGCGGTTGCTAATAACAAGTTCATATTCTTTTAGTTTCTTTTACTTATTGTTTTCTATTCTATCAAACATTGTCACTTGATCCAAAATAGAACCACAAATTAGTTATTTTCTTGCTGAATTTGACCAAACATTGAACATTGAACATTGAACATTTTTCATTTTGGTTTCAAGCCTCTCCCTTTAGGGAGAAAGAAGTTTGGGAGAGGTTTCAAGCCTACTTCCAAACGAATGATAAATGATAAATGAAATGACAACTGTTTAATCGATTAAGCAAGACAACTAACCACCCTCTAAACCCCCAAAACTGCATTTCTAGCATGGGTAAATGACCCAAAAATTCAAATTAAGGTCTTTGTAAGATAGCCAATTATTACTTTTTCACCAACCCACTTTTTCCAAGAAATAAGAATATAATAGACAAAAGAGCAATCTTAAAATTGTCATAGTTTAGTTCATTTTCTCTCTAATTAACTGTTGACATTCTTCTACTGATGCCCTTTTTTCCATCAATTTTACTAACCCTTCATAAGCAGTTTGATGACGAATGAGTAAATTTTTTGCTTGTAACAATGCCCAATTTTCTTTTTGTTGATAAATCTCAGCACGAAGCCCTAAAATTTTGATAAGTTCTCGTAAATTTTGTTTATCTTCTTCCCCTCCTTCAACATTATTATAAATGACTTTTTCGGCGGCAATACCAGCCATTAAAACGGTAAAAGTACGCTCTACAATTAAAGGATTTTTACTAATTTTTGCTTGATCAGATAAGAGGCTAAAATCTAACTGTACTCCTCCTATTCCTGCTTTTTCCCCTTGTCTAAACGTTTCCCAAGCAGTTAAGGTGTAACCAGTGATAGGAATACCTAAACAGTATGCTGCTAAAAAATGTCCTGCTTCATGATGAATAATGCGTTGACGTTCCTCAGAAGAAGTAAATAAGTCCAAAAATAAGGTTAACCCTTTGCCTTCCCAACTAAAACTATCAACAGTAGCTAACCCTAAAATAGCAAATGTCGTGGCCGCAGGAATAAAAGGGGATATATTTAATACAGGACTCAGTAACGCCGATAGAGTCATGGCAAAAACGGCGACCGCTACTAAGTTTAATGATGTTTGATCCATAGCACAAGATAGATAGTTTATTAAAAGTTCTTAACTTAATTTTACAATATGACTAAGGTTTTGGTTATTTTACCCCCCGTCACCCCCTCAAACTCCAAGAATTACTTTTCTGTACAAATAAGATGTTCCTATTTATCAAAATTTCCCCATAACCAATTACCAGGAGATTTAGGATTTTCGCTGTAAAAAAAGTCCTGAAATAAAGTAGTTAATTCATCTTTCGTCAAATATCCATCTTGATTTAAGTCTAAGTGTAAAAAAGCATCAGCAGCTTCTTCGTTATCAATTTCATAGACTTGATAAAATTGTTGAAACTCATCGAGACTAACCTGATTATCTTGGCTGAAATCCATTACTTTTAAGCTAATATTAATAAAAGCTTTTTGAACATAAGACGCTGAAAAACGATCCAGCATTTGTTCTAAATACCATAACCATTCAGTTTCCGTAATTTTGCCATCACCATTGCGGTCGGCCCAAACTTCTAAACGATTACAAAACCCCATCCAGAAAAAATGGAGTTCTTCGTATTCGGAGGTTCCCCATTTCCATTCTCTAAGATTAGTAATCTCCTCAATAACTTGCTCAAAATCTTGTCGACTGAGAACACCGTCATGATTACGATCTAAAATATTAAATAAATGGCGTAGTTTTCTTTCTCGAATTGGCTTAAGCATAATAATTTAGTATCCTCTATTCTTGCATTCCATGATAAAGCAATCTGACCAATAATCTAACCCCATCACTTTCTTTAAGTTCTGCATAAGAAGGTTCAGGTCGTTTACCAATTTCGCGTAAATCTTTTAACAGTTCTGGATGGAACTGACAAGTAAAAGAACGGCGAATTTTCTTAGTTTCAAAATCTTTGTAGTTAATACAAGTACAAGAACATTCCGTTAAAATTTCGCCGTTGGCTTCAGTAGAGGCTAAAATCTCCACAGAATAAGGTAACTGTAATAACCAAGAAAGATGACTACCAGCAATGACATATCGATGAGGAACGATAGCATTATGGAGGGTAATATAAGCCCAGTTAGCAAAGAGAATTGCTTCTTCGTTAACTTCATCGTAGTGAAACATAGAAATATCCACATCTCGGCCATGTTCTAAAATCATTTGATCAATAATTCCCTCATATTCATGAGCCATCACTTGATGTGCTTTTAGTAATTCAAGAGGAATGGTAGAATTTTTAGCTTTGGGGGTTTTATAGGGCAATAAATAACGTTCGCCGATTTCTTTATCTTCATTAAGAACAACCGAAAAATTGACATCATTCCACCCTTGAGCAACAATGCGACCGTCCCGTTTTTCTATTTTCAGATTTTCCCCAACTGAGCGAATTTTTTCACAAACAGATTTGAGAGAAATCAAGGCTTCATCGTCTTCATCGGAGGTAATGTTTTCAGTATTGATAACATCATTAACTGCATTTTGGATTAGTCTAATATGGCTTTCTGCTGCCAGTTGATGACTAACACAAATCATAATAACAGGCGCACTTTGAGGAGAACGAGATAGGAGAAGATGTTCAACAAATCTCAACATATCTTCTCTGCTACAATTGGGATAAGTCCATTCATCTGGGTTGTGAACTGAGGCATTGCCCCCTTCTAAAATCACTGCCATACTAGCTGACAAAACAGGAATAACTGACTCTAAATTAAGGGTTCCTGTTTTCCAAACAGGAAATAAAATGGAGTCACAATCAGCAATTTTTTGAGCTAAAAAGGCGATGTTTTTGGAAGCTCTAACGGTTTCATTGAGAGCATTTATTCCCACATGATCCCAAGGTTCAACAATGAATAAAGAACGACGAAAAATTTGCGGATTTTGGAGAAGAAAGTCCCAGTCTTCTGAGGAATTAATAACTTTTTCTAATGGAGGTGTATTGCCCCATTCAAAAGTTCCTTGTTCACAAAATAAAGTTTTTTCTGGTAGGGGATCTTGAGAACTGCGGTCAGCTAGAAAACCACCAAAGAAAATAAGGCTTGACTCTAAATCTGATCCTCTTTCCATTAAATAACCTGGATTTAATCGCCATTCCAATTGGCTATTTTTTCGTTGTTCTGAAGTCATAACAATTGTTCTTTTTTGTTGATAAATTGTTGTTCAATTTTTGGCGATAGAAGGTACTAATTATTAGTCTGTTTTGTTAATAACTAAAAACTGATATCTTGCACCAGTATCTAAAAATTCAACAAGAAAACAAAGAAAATAAATTTTCAATCAGTTAAGTTACAGTCAGAATAAATCTTTTTCCTTGTTCCCCTTTCCCTATTCCCTCTCTAAACTAGCTAGTTTTACCCAAGGTGCAAGATGTGAGTTAACAATAAAATACGAGGCTCTTTTCTACAGAAAAGTCTAATTATTCTAGCCAAGAAAGTAATTTTTTTATGGCCGAATAAGCCTATTAATATAGAGTCTCCTCAAAGGTTATCAATGAAGAGTTTATCTTTTATTGTGGATTATTTCTATACCAGTCAATGGTATTTTTTAATCCTTGTTTAAATTCCATTTGAGCCACAAAACCAAACTTTTCTTTAGCCCTTTGTGTATCTAAACAACGACGGGGTTGACCGTTGGGTTTATCCGTTTGCCAAACAATTTCCCCCTCAAACCCCATTAACTCACAAATTAACTCAGCCAAATATTTAATAGGAACTTCCTCATTGGTTCCTAAATTCACAGGTTCGGGATCATTATATAATTGAGTACCCATAACTATGCCCCGTGCTGCGTCGCTAGAGTATAAAAACTCTCTAGTTGGAGAACCATCACCCCAAACAAGAAGTTCTTTTTTCCCTTCTTTTTGTGCTTCATAGACTTTATGAATTAAAGCAGGGATGACGTGGGAACTTTCGGGGTTAAAGTTATCTTCCGGACCGTATAAATTAACTGGCAGTAAATAAATACCATTAAACCCATATTGTTGACGATAGGATTCCAACTGAACCAATAACGCCTTTTTGGCGATTCCATAGGGCGCATTGGTTTCTTCTGGGTAACCATTCCAAAGATCATCCTCTTTAAAAGGAACGGGGGTAAACTTAGGATAGGCACAAATAGTTCCCACACAGGTAAACTTTTCTACTCCGGCTTCGTAGGCAGCATGAATTAACTGTGCGCCCATCATCAAATTATCGTAGAACAATTCAGCCGGTTTGACCTGATTTAAGCCAATACCTCCCACATGGGCAGCCAAATGAACAACAATATCTTGTTGTTGGACTGCCCGTTGACAATGATCGAGTTTTCTAAGATCACAATCACGAGATCGAGGAATGGTTATTTTTTCTAGTTGTGCGCCAGCGGCCAGCAACTCGTTAACCACCTGTTTCCCGAGAAAACCAGCCCCACCGGTTACTAAAATTCTTTTGTCCGTTAAATCTAGCATTGTCTTGAATACTCCCTTGATCCCTGAAGTGAACAGTTGTTGATAATTATCGGTCAAGAATTAACTTAACCTCTAACTAACAACTGACTGCCGAAATTTAGTCCACCATGACACTCATCGGTTGACGTACATAAGCATTATCCTTGAAGAGTAACACTTTGTCATTAGATGTTTCATTAGGAGAAGAGAGTCCTAAAGCTGCTAGATCTGCTTCTACCATCAGATGAACTAACTGCTTAAAGGTGACAGAAGGTTCCCATCCCAATTTTGCTTTCGCTTTGCTGGGGTCACCGATCAATAAATCTACTTCGGCCGGGCGTAAATAACGCTTATCGAAGTCTACGTAGTCTTCCCAGTTGAGGTTAACGTATTCAAAGGCAATTTTTAGGAAGTCTCGGACAGAATGGGTTTCACCTGTAGCCACAACATAGTCATCAGCTTCATCTTGTTGTAGCATCAACCACATTGCTCTGACGTAGTCTTTAGCGTAACCCCAGTCTCGTTTTGAGTCGAGGTTTCCTAAATAGAGTTTTTTCTGGGTTTTAGCCACAATGCGGGCGATCGCTCGGGTGATTTTGCGAGTAACAAAGGTTTCTCCACGACGAGGGGACTCGTGGTTAAAGAGAATACCGTTACAGGCAAATAAATCGTAGGATTCGCGATAATTGAGGGTTTGCCAATGGGCGTACACTTTGGCACAGGCGTAGGGACTACGGGGATAAAAGGGAGTGGTTTCCTTTTGGGGGACATCTTGAACTTTACCGAACATTTCCGAAGAACCGGCTTGATAGAAACGGACTTCAGTACCGGTTCTTTGTTGATAGTCTCGAACCGCTTCTAAGATGCGGAGAGTTCCCATACCCACAGAATCAACGGTATATTCTGGGGAGTCAAAACTGACGCGAACGTGAGACTGCGCCCCTAAATTATAAATCTCGACGGGTTGTACTTCTTCTAAGATGCGTCGGAGGGTCGTACCATCGGTTAAGTCTCCGTAGTGTAGGAATAAGTGGGCATCGGTTTGATGGGGATCAACATACATATGATCGATGCGATCGGTATTGAAAGTTGAGGTTCGACGGATAATCCCGTGTACTTCGTAACCTTTTTCTAATAAAAACTCGGTGAGATAAGAACCATCTTGTCCAGTAATACCAGTGATTAGAGCGCGTTTTGTTTGGGTCATCGTTTAGTTATCCTAAAATGTGAGAAAAAATTAATTAAGTTGTTTAATCTGCTTGAGTCTTAATAACATACTTTACTTTACAATGACAAGCCATGCCTACAATTTGGGAAGCACCTCAGCCAAAAAATAAAGCTTCCCCTAGAGTAGAGAAAGCTTGTTAGTGAGGCTATAAACTCATTGTAGTGTATATTTAATAAGCACCGTTGTTTTTGGGAAATAAGACCACTCCAATAGTTTTGAAAATGATCCAGATATCCATCAACCAATTACGGTAATTGACGTAGTAAACATCAATTTGCACTCGTTGAGGATAAGGAATATCATTCCGCCCCGAAACCTGCCATAATCCGGTAATTCCAGGGCGAATAGTCAGCACCTTTTCAATCTTACTGCCATACTTACACAATTCTTCAGGCACTAAGGGTCTAGGACCAACTACACTCATATCCCCTTTGAGAACATTCCAGAATTGGGGAAATTCGTCTAAACTGGTCAGACGCAGAAATTTACCAATCCAAGTAATACGGGGATCTTCTCTTAGTTTAAAGTTATCTTCAAACTCAGCCCGCATTTCTGGACAGTTAGCCATCATGGTTTCTAGAACCTCATCGGCGTTCTGCACCATGGTTCGGAATTTGATACATTTAAACTTTTTAAAGTTTTTCCCTGCCCTCTCTTGACAGTAAAAAATTGGACCGGGGGAACTCACCGCGATTAATAATCCCAGCAAAAAATAAATAGGCGAAAAAATTACCAGCACCGCCAGGGAAAAGACAATATCAAAGGTTCTCTTAACCATTTGATCGTTGAGTATGCCTCCCGAGTCAGCCTTGTGATCAATTCTTTGGGAAACTGAGGCCGGTAATCCTCTTCTTGTCAAAGCTTGTATAGCCTTAACAGCAATAAATTGGCTATTAGCAGTCATCTTACTCCTTCACATCACATCACACCACACGGATCATGATCTTAAACCCCAATGAAATAAATCATAGCAGTAGAGATCACAATAATTGAAAATTTAGTTATCGAACTGTTTTAGTAAAGTCCTGATAACACTGCTCTAAAAACGCCAGATAAGACGTTTCAAAGACTTTGGGAGTAAATTTTGCCGCCTGATTGCGGCAACTCTCTGGTTTAATTTGATGCTGAAACCCAGAGAAAGTTTCAACGGTTTCTACCAGAGCTTGATGGGTTTGAGGGAAAAAGAAAATCCCTGTCCCTTGATCGCGATCTTGACGAATATCAATTACGGTTTCTAAGGCACCTCCTCCTCCATAGGCAATAACAGGCGTTCCACAGGCTTGGGCTTCTACTAGGGCGATCCCAAAGTCTTCACAGGCAGCATAAACGAATGCTTTGGCTTGAGTCATATATTGCTCTACCACTTGATCGTTTTGCGCTCCCAGGACTTTGATATTGCCTTGAGCCATTTGACGAATTTTTGGCAGATCAGGACCATCACCAACAATAACTAAAGGATAACCTAATTGATTGAAAGCTCGCACGATCAACGCTATTTTTTTATAACTGACTAATCGAGAAACTGTGAGGTAAAAGTCTTGTTTCTCGGAGCTAAAGGGAAATCTTTCGATATTTACAGGGGGATAAATGACTTTGGCCTGCCGTCGATAACAACGCCAGATACGACGGGCTGTATGATGGGAGTTGGCTATAAAATAATCAACACGGTTGGCGGAAATAACATCCCATTGTCTGAGACGATGTAATAAGTAACGGGTGAAAATTCCGGGTATTCCTTTTCCGGCCCGAGAATGGTTAAGATAGTCGAAGGTTAGATCCCAGGCATAGCGCATAGGGGTGTGACAGTAACAAATATGGAGTTGTTGGGGACTGCTTAAGACTCCTTTTGCTACTGCATGGGAGGAGGAAAGGATGACATCATACTCTCTTAAGTCTAGCTGTTCGATGGCCAAGGGGAGCAATGGTAAATATTTTTGTACCCCATTACGAGCGAAGGGAAAATTTTGGAGAAAGGTGTGACCAATAGTACGCCCATAAAGATAACTCTCAGGGTTGCTGGACTCGAAGTCAATTAAGGCATGAACATCGGCTTTAATATGCTTGAGAATCTCTTTGACAACTAATTCTGAACCCCCTGTAGCTTTTGGGGTTAACCACTCATGGACTAGGGCATATTTGATGACACTTTTCATGAATTACTTTTCTATACAATAGCTTATTTAGATAATATAAGGTAAGACCCCGTGGTTAATGACGGGGTTTAAATTAATAGAGAATTAACCTTACCTCATTCTATGGATACAAAAGCTTTTAAACGATCCCTACAAAAGTCTGACAACTATCACCGTAAAGGGTTTGGCCATGAAAATGAAGTCATGGGAACCATGAATACAGAGTATCAAAGTTCTCTTATTCAACAAATTCGTGAGAATAATTATCAATGGCAAAAAGGAGATGTTACTATTAAATTAGCGGAAGCATTTGGCTTTTGTTGGGGAGTGGAAAGGGCTGTTGCAATGGCCTATGAAACCCGTAAACATTTTCCTCAAGAAAAGATTTGGATAACCAATGAAATCATTCATAATCCTTCGGTTAATCAACGTTTATTGGAGATGAATGTTGGTTTTATTGAAGTGATTAATGGGAGTAAAAACTTTTCAGTAGTACAAGCAGGAGATGTGGTTATTTTACCTGCTTTTGGTGCGAGTGTAACTGAAATGCAGTTATTAAACGATAAAGGTTGCACTATTGTTGATACTACTTGTCCTTGGGTTTCTAAAGTTTGGAACTCCGTAGAGAAGCATAAGAAAAAAGCTCATACTTCCATTATTCATGGTAAATATCGTCATGAAGAAACTGTGGCTACCAGTTCGTTTGCAGGAACTTATTTAGTGGTTTTAAATCTAAAAGAAGCACAATATGTCTGTGATTATATGCTTAATGGTGGGGATAAAGAAGAGTTTTTAGCTAAGTTTAAAAATGCTCATTCACAAGATTTCGATCCCGATCAAGATTTAGTAAAATTGGGGGTTGCTAATCAAACTACTATGTTAAAAAGTGAGACTGAACAAATTGGGAAATTGTTTGAAACTACCTTACTTAAAAAGTATGGTCCAACTGAATTAAATGAGCATTTTATGAGTTTTAATACCATCTGTGACGCGACCCAAGAACGTCAAGATGCTATGTTAAATTTAGTTGAGGAAGATGTTGATTTAATGGTGGTTATTGGTGGGTTTAATTCTTCTAATACGACTCATTTACAAGAGATATCTGTAGAAAAAAGTATTCCTTCCTATCATATTGATAGCGATCAACGCATTTTACTCGGGAATAAGATTGAACATAAACCCTTAGAAAAAGAGATAGAAACTAAGGAAAATTGGCTACCTGACGGTAAAATTGTGGTTGGTGTAACCTCTGGTGCATCAACTCCTGATAAGGTTGTAGAAGCGGTTATTGAGCGCATTTTTGAAGAAAAAAATGCTACTGTTTTAGTGTAATTTATTTTGTTGGGTGGGTAATTTATATAAGTTAAAATTTCACTGAAAAACTATTATATAATTACCCACCTTAAACTTAATTTCTTAGCTCTTTTATGAGCTAGAAAATTGTCAAATAACGGAGGTTAGTATGACAGTCAAGATAGAAAAAAATATTCTATAATTGAAAAATACTTAAAGTTAGAAAACATAGCGAGAGACTATTCTGAAACAAAATATTAAGTAGGGTGAGTTAGATGCCTATAAACTAGGTTATAATAAAAAGATAGCCATCGAAACATAATCCACTCAATTGGCTGTGTCAACTTGAAGTATTCTAAACTAGAATAATTAACTTTGTTATAAAAATACTATGACTATTGAAAAAATCGAATTAAGACAAACCCTAAAAGCATTAAGGGACGAATTAGCTTTATCTACCTTATTTTCTGAAGGTGAAGAAATTCGTTTTGAAGTAGGAGAAATTGAGCTAGAAGTACAATTTGTGATAGAAAAAACGAAAGGAGCAAATGGAAAGATTAAATTTTGGGTTGTTGAAATGGGGGGAGGAATTAGTGAAAAAAATGCAACGGTACAGAAGTTAAAAATTCCCCTTAAACCGGTTTGGAAAGATAACCCTGACAAAAGTTTTTATACAAAGGATCAAAAAATTCCTGATTGATTTAAAAAAATGGAAACATTGATGTAGATTAGATGATTTAAAGGTTAAATATTTTCACAATATTAAAATTTTGGTTTGCAATACTAACGTCAAATTATTTGCCTATTTATGAACCCTATCAAAGCTTTTACCCCTGGTTATGCAGTAGAAATTGTTGCTCCCTACTATGGCACAGGATACCGAATAGGGGGACGTTTAATCTTGACTTGTCGTCATTTATTTAAGGAAAAGGATGACACCTGTAAGGTAAGATTTAGAAAAAAGTTTGACTATTTAGATAAGCAGGATATAGATGCTCAAGTTATTTGGAAAGCACCAGATAACATTGATATCGCATTAGTAGAATTACCTAAAGATATTGATAATTGTCCTGCTGTTGCATTTGGCAATCTTCCTGATGCAAATAGTACAGAAACCATTGATTTTGATTGTTTAGGTTTCCCTCATTTTCTTCGTTATTCTGAAGATAGAATTGAATACGCAACAGGATTACATATTAAAGGAATTATTAAGGTAGCTGATCGTGCGCCTAATGGTCATTTAATATTAAATATTATTGATAAAACCATACAACCAACGGATAAACAATTAGACAAAGTACCTCAAGATACATCTCCTTGGCAGGGAACATCAGGATCAGCTATTATTTCTGATGGATTAGTGGTAGGGGTACAGTCAAAAGATCCTTTAAGAGATCGTCCAGCTGCTTTGGAAGCGGAATCTTTAGCAAGGGTTTATAATGATCAAAAATGGTGTGAAGAACTAACTAAACATGGTATTAATCCTACACCAATACAAGTATCTTCTAATTGGTTAAGTGAGGAAGAAAAAAGAGAAGCTGTTAAAGATTTATTACAGGAGATAGAATCGTTTCATAATAAGATTAAATTGTTTCATTCTTCTGAAGAATTAACCATACGAAATCAATATATTCCCATTCAAGTAACCTTAAACATACGCGATCAAGATAAGTTAGAGAATATGGGTAGTTATGCAGAAACAGAAGCAGAATTAAGAAAGATTTATGCGTTAAAAGGTTCAAGTGAAGAACAAATAAAAGAAGGAATTAAAAAGATAGAAAAAGACTGGAATAAAGCAAAAGAAAATCAGGATTATATTATTGTTTTAGCAGATCCAGGGATGGGAAAATCAACTCTATTACGGATGGAAGTTTGTCACAAAGTTGAACAATCTTTACAGGAATTAAATAAAGGCAATTCTTTGGAAAATATAAGCATTCCTCTGTTTATACGTTTGTCGAGTTTAGCGGATGAAGAAGATTTAAGCATTTATGATGCAATTTTGAAGCTAGTTAAAGAGACTTATTCTCGGTTATTAAAGCATCAAGATAATGAGACAATCAGTATCTTTTTAAATGAATTGATTGAACAGAAATTAAAGAAAGGTCAATGTTTATTATTATTAGACGCACTGGATGAGGTGTCCGATTTTCAGGAAAAACGAAATAAATTAATACAAAAACTCGATGATTTTGTTAACAATTTGCCTTGTCCTATCATTGTTACTTCGAGAATTGTCGGTTATGGAAGAATATTAACCAATAAGGGGAAAGAAATGGAAATTGTTCCCTTTACTCAACAACAAACAGAAGACTATATCAACACATGGGTTAATAATGCTAAAGATCATGTAAAAGACAGTTCAATAAATGCCCCTAATTTAATCAAAGCAGTAAAAGAAAGACCACAGCTTAGTGGGTTAGCACAGAATCCTTTATTATTATCTTTAATTTGTAGTTTATATCAAGAAGATAAGTTAAAATTTCCTGCAAAACGGGGACAAATTTATGAGCAAGCAGTAAATTATATGTTGACTAAATGGTGTATTGATAATGATAGAAAAGCTTCAAATGAGGCAGAAATTGAAACAAAACAAGAAATTTTGATGACATTAGCATATCAATTCAGTAAAAAAGGAACAGAAGTTTTTTCATTACGAGAATTAAAGAAGAAAATCAAGGATTACTTGCGACAAGATAATGCCACAGATTTAGATAATACAAGCAATCATTTAATAACAGAACTGTCTGATAAAGATGGTATTTTAAAAAAATTAAATCCTGATAAAAGTGATTATTTATTTCTGCATCGTACTTTTCAGGAATATTTTACAGCATTGTATTTAAAGTATCAGATTGAAGATAATGAAGAAACAGGAATTGAGATAGTTAAAAAATATTTTTGGGATTATGATTGGCATGAGACAATTATTATTCTAGTAGGTTTATTAGATAAGCCGATGGTTTTAATTGAGGCGATAAGGGGGGAAAAAGATGATATTTTTAAGACACAGTTATTTTTAGCAGGGCGTTGTTTAGGGGAATGTGATGTTATTGAGCATCATAAAGTTGATAAGATTATTAATGGAGTTGTTGAGTGGTGGAAACAATATCCAAGGATTGAATTTTTTGAGATAGTATGGATAGAAATAGGGCGAGGTTACGACAAAGCAGTAGAAGAGTTAGTTTCTGCTCTTAAGCATGAAGATAGCTATGTAAGAAGACGCGCACTAGAGATATTGGGAAATATAGGCACCAAGGAGGCACTAGATGGATTAGAATTTGCTTTCGACTATGGAGATATTAATATGAAAAATAGTGTAGCAAATATATTCTTAGAGTTATTGGTAGAGGCATCAGGAGAAATAGGCTCTGATAAGTTAGTAGAGTCGCTAGTTCCTGATCTTAAGTATGAAGATGAAGATGAATATATGTTTGAGAAAATGTTTAGAGTAAATGTATTAGAAAAAGTAGGCGGTAAAAAAGCAGTGGTGGGGTTACTTTCTGCCCTTCACGATGAAGATAGTGGCGTGAGAAGACGCGCAGCAGAGGCATTAGGAAATATAGGCTCAGACAAGGCAGTAAATGAGTTACTTTCTGCTTTTAAGGATAAAGATTTTGATCTGAGAAGAAGTGCAGAAGAAGCGTTAGAAAAGATAGGCGGTAAAGAGGCAATAGTCGGGTTACTTTCTACCCTTCACGATGAAGATGAAGATATAGTTGTGAGAAGAAATGCCGCAGAGTCATTACTAAAGATAGGCTCTGAAGAGACAGTAGAGTGGTTACTTTCTAATGCTATTACTGATGATAATCAATCGCCTATGACTATTATTTGGGATCACTCTGTAGGATTAAAATTAGGAGAGATAGGCTCTGAAAAGGTAGTAAACGGGTTACTTTCTGCTCTTAATCATCAAGATTGGTTTGTGAGAGTGAGGGCAGTATACGCATTAGAGAATACCGACTCTGATAAGGCAGTAGATGGGTTACTTTCTGCCCTTAAGGATAAATCTATTGGGGTAAGATGGAGAGCCGCAGAGGTATTAGCAAATATGAGCATTAAAAAGATAGTAAAAGATTTACTTTCTAAAAAGGCAGTAAATGAGTTACTTTCTGCCCTTAAAGATGAAAATAGTCACGTGAGAATGTATGCAGCAAAGGCGTTAGGAAATATAGGCTCAGACAAGGCAGTAAATGAGTTACTTTCTGCCCTTAAAGATGAAGATAAGTTTGTGAGAATGCGTGTAGCAGGGGCATTAGGAAAAATAGGCATTAAGGATAAGGAGGTAGAAGAAGGGTTAATTTCTCTTCTTCAGGATGAAGATAGTGACGTGAACAGTAGGGCATTATGGGCATTAAAAAACATAGGTTCATACAAGGCAGTAGAAGGGTTAATTGCTGCTCTTAAGCATGAAAAAAAGATTGTGAGAGAAAATGTAGCAGGGGCATTAGGAAGCTTAGGAAAGACAGGCGGGAAGGAAGCAGTACATGGTTTACTTTCTGCTCTTAAGGATAAAGAACCGAGTGTGAGAGAAAAGGTAGCCAGGGCATTAGGAGATATAGGCTCTGAGGAGGCAGTAGAAGGGTTAATTGCTGCTCTTAAGCATGAAAAAAAGATTGTGAGAGATTATGGAGAAGGAATATTCAAAGCACTGAGACCGGATGTGAGAGGGAATGCAGTATATGCATTAGGACAGATAGGCAGTTTAACGGTTTTAGAATCCCTTATCCAATGCCCATATATCAACCTTTATGATGAAGATTTCTTCCCAGTTGCAAGAAGATTAGCCATTAAGCATAGTAAGTCTGGGTCATCTTTTATTCCTTTGTATCAAGAGTATTTACACTTTTAGTATCTTTTTATTTGGGTTGTAGTAAAATTATAATAAATTGTATATTCGGTGGGCAATTATTGAAAAGTTTACGCTAACCTTAAAAAAGTTTCTGATTTGCTCACCCTACAATTTATATTGTGTTAGAATTTTTTGTGTTAAAATAATCCGAGCTAGAATAAATCCTAAAATCCCGATAAAAAGGGTAATTCCAGTCTCTAAATTATTAAATATATAAATTAGTCCATAAAAACAACATAAACTGATAATTAATCTTAGGATAAAACTACCTATCATTAAACGATAGGGATGACTGGTGTTAGGAAGCTTTTTCAACGTTAACCAAAGTCCCCCAAAATACCCCAAACCTATCAGAAAACCTAAAATAAATATAAACATAATTGTCCCTAAATAAGAGGACAAATTAATGGATAATATCATATCATTAATAGAAGTCATCAAATACACCAATTTTACCTAAACGGATAAACCCCTGATTCTTTGATGTAATTATATGCTAGGATTTAGGTAGGAATACTATACAAAACCCGATTCTTTATTTTCCACTAGAATGAGTTCATACAGCTACTATGTGAGCATAATACCTGACTAATCCTTATAATATCATAAATCAAGCAACTTTAATATTAGGAATTGTGATATTTAAGGTTAATTAGATTGCTTATTCTATCGGAATGATAATTAAAGATATAAATTAGAGAGAGAAAAACACTGCCGATGATCTTAACACCCGATGAAATTATTTTTTGGCAATGGGGGATTATTTCTATTAATGCTACCCTGGTTTTTACCTGGTTAATTATGATTTTATTGGTCATTTTTTCTTGGTTAATTACTCGTGATCTTTCTGCTTCTCATCGTCTATCACGACAACAGAATATTTTAGAAGTGATTGTTATGGGAATTAACAAACAAATTGAAGAAATTAGTCAGCAAAAACCAGAACCTTATTTACCTTTTGTGGGAACATTATTTATTTTTATTGCTGTTTCTAACTTACTCACTATTATTCCTGGATATCAACCCCCAACTGGTTCACTATCAACTACTGCTGCTTTAGCTATTTGTGTATTTTTTGCCATTCCTTTCTATGGAATTTCTAAACAAGGTTTTTTCAATTACTTCAAAAAATATTATCTTGCTCCCACACCGATGATGTTACCATTTAATATTATTGGTCGTTTTTCTAATACTTTATCCTTAGCAGTGCGTCTATTTGGTAATGTCATGAGTGGTACAATGATAGCAGCAATCTTGTTATCTGTTGCCCCTTTATTTTTTCCCATTATTATGCAAGCAATGGGTTTATTAACCGGATTGATTCAAGCTTATATTTTTGCTATCTTAGCAATGGTATTCATCGCAGCAGCAACCCAACAACAAGAAACAACAGAAGAGGAAAAAAATGGATAATATTGGCATAATTGGAGCAGCTTCTATTGTGGTATCAGGACTTACTATTGCTATTGGTTCTATTGGGCCGGCATTAGGGGAAGGAAAAGCAGTAGCACAAGCTTTATCGGCCTTGGCACAACAACCAGACGAAGCTAACACTATTATTCGTACTTTATTCGTCGGAATGGCCTTGGTTGAATCAACAGCAATTTACTGTTTTGTTATTACTTTAATTCTCATTTTTGCTAATCCTTTTTGG
Organism: Crocosphaera sp.; assembly: GCA_051439625.1. Classification (GTDB taxonomy): domain Bacteria; phylum Cyanobacteriota; class Cyanobacteriia; order Cyanobacteriales; family Microcystaceae; genus Crocosphaera. The sequence continues at coordinate 26,358 of JBFRWO010000372.1, forward strand.
AACTATGTTATTAGCAATCAATGAACTTAATAGGCTTGAAATATGAATGAAAAAATGTCTAAATTTGAAGAACTTTGTCAGGCGTATGCAATAGCAAAGCAAAATACTGAGACAACTGAAAAAGCTTGTAAAATGTTTGCTGAGGGTTTTACTACTGCCATGAGTAACTATTTTCAAACACCTATTGAAAAGCAACAAGAAAGTTTTGATGAAAATGGATTGATGCACTTTGAAACTGCCTTAAAACTCTATCAAGACCTTAAAGATAAAGAAAATTCGGACTCAGAAATTGTTGTTATTTTTTGGTCAGTAGAAAATATTTTAGACAACTATATTTTAACTCTATATCCTTGGATGAATGAATATAAATTGTTTGAAAATGAATTAGATAAATTTGAAGAAATTTATCAACATATTTTTGAAGTAATCAAAGAAACCTATCAAAGTCCTATCATCTTATCCCAACAAGAAAAGAACACCATAAGAAATTTAGGGTGGTAATACCAATGAGAAAGCTATTTTTGAGCAAAATTATGCGTTTTCTGGCTATCTTTTCCCTCATCATCTTAATTATTGTTCTAGTCAACCACTACGGAGTCAACCAACTACGAACACGAGTAGAAGGGTTAGGAAACTGGGTTCCTCTAGGTATCTTTTTGTTGCGCTTCACTAGCGTTGTCATTCCAGCTTTGCCAGGAACTGCCTATTCTGTATTATCTGGGGGGTTATTAGGCTTTACAAAGGGTCTTTTGGTTATCTGTTTGGCTGACTTACTATCATGTTCCTTGAGTTTCTCTTTATCTAGGCGTTATGGTCGCAACTTAGTACAAAAGTTAGTTGGACCGAAATTTATTAACAAAATTGATAGCTTAAGTAAACGTCATTTAGAGCATAATTTTTTCCTATTAACTGGCTTTTTAATGACAGGTTTCTTTGATTTTGTTTGTTATGGCGTGGGACTAACTAAAGCACCTTTGCGTAGATTTTTACCTGCTTTAATTATCAGTATTGCTATTTCTAATCCCCCTATTGTTGCTTTAGGTGCAGGATTATTAGAAGGGGGAAAAATATTATTAGGACTGGCTTTAATCGGTGTTTTTATCTTAGCTATTATTACCAGTTTAGTACAGCGTAGTTCATCAAATATCAAACAATAATGGGAGGAAACTATGTTAATTGATCCCTTTACCACTTTTGCTCAAATTCTTAACTTTATCGTTCTAGTTTTCTTACTCAAAAAGTTTCTCTATAAACCTATTACTAATGCAATGGAACAGCGAGAAAAAAATATTATGAGTCGCTTAGAAGAAGCTGAAAATATAAGAGAAACTGCACAAAAAGAAGCAGAATATTACCGTCAAAAACAACGAGAATGGGAAGAAAATAAACAAAATAGACTTGAAAAATTAAAACAAGAAAGTGAAAAAGAAAAACAAGAATTAATGATGACAGCAAAAACAGAAATTGAAATGTTGCGTCAGCAATGGTACGAACAATTACAACGGGAAAAACAACAGTTTTTAGACACATTGAAACAAAAAGCCAATCAACAAATAATGAAATTAGCTAGACAAACATTACAACATTTGGCTGATGCTGATCTCCAACAACAAATGATTAATAAATTTATTCAGGGTTTACCCCAACTTACCCACAATCAAGTCCTGAAAGATAATACCTTAAACAATGAAAAACACGAATCCTTTATGATTCGCTCAGCTTTCTCTATCTCAGAAGAACAAAAACAACAATTAATCCAAGTATTACAAAAACAATTTAACCCGGATATAAAAATTAATTTTGAAATTAATGAAAACTCTATTTGTGGCATTGAACTCTTAAATCATGGCTACAAAATCCCCTGGAACTTAGACCATTATCTCGACGAACTAGAAAGTAAAATGTCTCAATCTTTAGAAGGAGAAAATAATGTCACAAGATAATCAATATCTACAAGGAATATTAGACCATGTTTTTGATGTTTCCGACCAAGTTTTAAGCAACCATAAACCCCAATTAACTCCCCAGGAAATCGGAACTATTACTTATTTAGGCAGTGGTATCGCCCGTGTTAAAGGACTCCCCAACGTTAAATCAGAAGAGGTAGTAATATTAGGTTCCAATAACTTAGGCATGGTATTCAACCTTGACCCCCAAGAAGTGGGCGTTATTTTGCTTGATGCTGACGAAAACTTGACCGCCGGCTGCGAAGTTTATCCTACCGGACAAGTGATGGATGTTCCCGTGGGAGAAGGGTTATTAGGACGAGTGGTTGACGGCCTGGGACGACCTTTAGATAACCAAGGTGCGATCGCCTCTGCAAAACGTCTACCCATAGAAAGAGAAGCTCCGGCTATTACGGATCGTGCGCCGGTTACTGTTCCCCTACAAACCGGTATCAAAGTTATCGACGCATTAATACCCATCGGTAGAGGACAACGGGAATTAATTTTAGGCGATCGCCAAACAGGAAAAACAGCGATCGCCCTGGATACTATTTTGAACCAAAAAAATACAGGGGTGATCTGTATCTATTGCGCTATTGGACAACGGAGTTCTGCTGTTGCTAAACTAATCAACGAGTTACGCACATATCAGGTCATGGATAACTGCATTGTGGTGGTGGCCCCAGGAGAAAGTCCTCCCGGACTGCAATATATCACCCCTTACGCTGCGACTTCTATGGGGGAATATTTCATGGAACAAGGGCGCGATGTTCTCATTATCTACGACGATCTTATCCAACACGCTCGCGCTTATCGAGAGTTATCCTTATTGTTGCGTCGTCCCCCTGGTCGAGAAGCCTTTCCAGGAGACATTTTTTATATCCATTCCCGTCTCCTAGAAAGGTCTACCCGTCTGCGTCAAGACTTAGGAGGGGGTTCTTTAACTGCTTTACCCATCGTGGAAACCGAGGCGCAAAATATCTCTGCATACATCCCCACCAACTTAGTATCTATCACCGATGGACAAATATATCTGACTCCTGATCTGTTTCAAAAAGGCATTTTACCGGCAGTGGATGTGGGGCGATCGGTGTCCCGTGTGGGGGGAAAAACGCAACTTAAAGCCTATCGATCGGTTGCCGGGGACTTGCGGTTATCTTACTCCCAGTTTGAGGAGTTAGAAAGCTTTTCTCGCTTTGCTACTCGCTTAGATGATGCAACTCGTCAAACTTTAGAACGGGGCCGTCGAGTCAGGGAAGTTCTTAAACAACCCCAATATGAACCTATTCCTGTTGCGCAACAAATAGCGGTTTTATTAGCTGTTAGTCAGGGTATTTTTGATGAGTTACCTATAGATAAAATGACCGAAGCACAAACTATTATTAGACAAAATATCGCCGAAAAATTGCCTAAATTATGTAATAAAATTGAACAAGGAGAAAGTTTAAGTGAAAGCGATCGCACCGCTTTATTAAAGGTTGCTAAGATTAACTAAGGGAGTAAATTATTTTCGTATACTCATGTATTGATTGATTATTTCTTTATTTTGAAAATCATCAAGAATCGTTGCCTAAAAAAACTTCAGGTATTCAGTATAATAACCTGAATACCTGAAGAAGATTGGCAAAATTTCTAATCTATTCGGTTCAAGAAAACAAGAACTTGAGGATTATCAGCCAAGAAGTATCCTGGGGTATAATATCCAGTGGTTGCAAAGTCTAGCTTACCATCGCCATCAAAGTCTTCAAGGGCAATTCGAGCAGCAGACGAGAACGATACTTGATCTCTTTTAAAGGTTATCGTTGGTCTGAGACTGTCTTCTTGCTGAACACGGTCATAGTAGAAAACACCTTGGAATGGAGTCGGTCCACGTTCGGCAATAATGAACTCATCCTCTCCATCCCCATCAAAATCAGCCGTTTTCAAATGGTGTCCTGCTCCTTCACCGTTTTTATTGGTATAGCCCAAAACATCAAGTTCCGTTCTTTTCCAGCGCATTTTGGCTAGATCTGCCTCTACATTCTTGGTATAGACAGCAACCTTATTGCCATGAAACGGTTCTAAAGTAGCAATGTAACCATAGAGATCCGTGCCGATGTTACCAATATCCACATTGCCACTTCCAGTGAACTGATGGTCATTGTCTTGGGTGTCAGGTTCAACGGTTTGGTCTAAATCTCCCACTGCCAAAGGAACAATTTCCCATTGATTACCTTGATTGTAGTAAAGCCAAGAAACCCCTTCTTGACTAGCGAGAAGAACGGAGTCTAGATTTGAGTTGGTATTAGCATCAAATTTACCCTTTTTCACACCATGAATGATGTGGTAGTAGGAGTCATTGATCAGGGTGGTAGGCCACTCAGTAGCGGTGTACAAGTCAGCAAGTTCTGGCCGAGTATAGAGAGTGACATGAATCGGTGATTGCCATTTATTTTCAGTCTCATCAAAAGGAGGAACCGGAGGGCCTACCACCGGAAGGGCCAACAGTTCTAGTTTTTCACTAGGGGTAAACTGTCCAAAGACCAGACGATGGGTTGCCACGAGATCCCCAATGTGATATTTAGTCCATGGGAGATGAGAGTCAGCCGGGTTTTTCAACCAAGAAATCTTCCCGTCTACCGAAGAGCAATCAAACATACAACTGCCATAGTCGTGACTGATGACAACATCAATCCAACCATCGTCATCAATGTCGGTATGATCAAGTGCTACGGGTTTGGGAAAAGTAGCCATCACGTGCTTGGTCCATTGGGCCTGGGGGGTAAAATCACCAGGATTTTCATACCAAGCAACTTCCCCAACGGCTAAACCAGAGGTGACTAAATCAGGTCGAGAATCGTTGTTAACATCAAACGCTTCCACCCAATAACCATCCTCAAGGTTATCAGCGACTACAATTTCCTCAAAATTCGGAGTCGCAGCTAAAGCGGTAGCAGGAAATAGCCAAAAGCAGGAAACTCCAAAAAACACTAATGCACCTAATAAGGGAAACCAGCGAATACTCGTAGCAATTTTCTGTAATTTCTTCATCAGAAATTTTGGGTTTGAAACCCCGTCCTCTCTTGGTCGGTCTGAGATGCGGAAGTAAATTCCGCCTCATCCGACCCCTTGCAGGACGGCTTTACAGTTCCCTTGCGGGAAGCGAGTTTTTAATAACCGATAAGGCCGAGACCCGCAAACTCGTTTAAAGTCCCCTCCCGCAACACAACTAAGATGTCCTGTCCAATAGCACCTAACCAATTAGGTTTACAAATAGTCCGAACTAGGGAAGCATTCGGAAGTGTGTACCAAGCTGTGTCTCAATGCGGTATTCACCTCTTACGTCACTTAGATTGGTCTAGGCAATCCCTGAACTTTTAGGGCAGGGTTGGTGAAGGTATTCACTTTTTATTACAAACCAGTCACTTGACGGAGGTAATCACGAGCCATCAGAGCATATTCTAAAGGCTCTTTGCCATACTCAGTCATGGTAGTGTTGGGATCTTGCTCTGCTTCTACCATTAACCAGCCTTGATAATTGGCTAAGGATAGTTCTTCTAAAATCGGTTCAAAGTCAATGGCTCCGTCGTTATCTCCAGGAACAGTAAATACCCCAGCACGAATGGCGTTTAAGAAGCTTGTTCCCTCATTGACAACTTCCATCAGTTTATTAGCACGAATATTTTTTAGGTGAACGTGCTTAATGCGATCGCGGTATTTTTTCGTCACTTCCAAGGGGACAGCGTAGGGATCAACTTCGGGAGCCTCTGTGGCCATGGCATAGCTGATATGGCCAGTATCGAGTAGTAAATTCACATAGTGGGGATCTGTACCTGCCATGAGGCGATCGATCTCAGCCGCAGTTTCTACTCCTGTTCCTACATGGGGGTGATAACAGAGGATCATGTTATTGGCCACTGCCCTTCTTCCTAGCTCATTCAATCCAGCTAGTAAGTCTGTCCACTGTTGATCGCTAAAGAAGGGTCGGTTGGTTAAGGGATCAATCGGTTGTTGATGGACGGCTCCTCCCAGTTCGGCCACCACAATAACATTACTGTCAAAATGGCTCATGAACTCCATCTGTTCGTCTAAAATTCTGTAGCTCTCTTGTGCCCCTGCAGGTCCAAGGGAGAAATAAGTCCCTACCCAGGGTTCGGAAATGGTTAAATCCCGAACGTCTAAGTCTTTTTTCAACTGTGTAACATCTGAGGGAAATTTAGGGGCTCCTTGGGTTCCTTTATACCCTGAGAGCGCAATTTCACTCATAATCTGTTTGGCGGAGATGGGAGGATCAAGATCAATGGTGAGATCATCACTATTACTCCAACCGGTAGGGGTAATGCCTAAACGAACTTGTTGTGGGTCAAAAATGGCAGTGTGAGGCACTAGAGCTTTTAAACTCTTAGACGGTTTGATTTCAGAGGCTGCACCAGTGGGAATTGCCATCGTGATTCCCATCAGAACCACTAATGTCAGAGAAACCAATAAACGGCTAATTTTCTTGAACATATATCTATCCTGAATGGCAGTTTTAAGTTGCTTAAATTGATATTTTTGCGAATGGAATTCAAGTGTAAAATGGCTACACAAATTCCACAAAATTAGCCAACTTTTGACCATTTAATTCTACGTAAACTATCCTAAATAACCAACCTAATTTGAATTGACTTAGAGGCTATTTCTTGTCCGTTAGGTTATGGCTTTTAGGAATACGCATCTCACTATAAAACATATTCCTCATCTACGTCAGTAAGACGATAACAAAACTTTACATTATGCTCAAATAATGGGACTTTGACAAAAAATGAAGGCAAAAATTTGTGAATGATTATCATTATCATTTATTGTCAATAAGCCCTTTGATTGTTGACTATTTTTGTTCAGGTACTTAATTGCTAAGTGTTTCTCACTTCTTTCCACAAGTTAATATATTTTTGTTCAACTTGCTTAGATAAAGGTTCTAAAAATTCACTTTTATCCAAAATACCTGATTCAATAAACAATAAAGGATTATTAATGATATCAGGTGAAAGTTCTTTTTTGTCTATAGTATTAATCACAGGAGAAGCAGCATCAGCAAACAAAGAAATGAAATTAGCTGCTTGAGGTTGCCAACAAAAATCAAGCCATTGTTTAGCAGTTTGAGATAATTCTGTTTGTCCTTCTTTTGCTTTTGGTTTCACCCAGACATCTGACCAAATAGAAGTACCAGAAGCAGGAACCACCGCTTTAATATTAAGGTTTTTAGCCACCAAAGGAATAATCTCATTCGACCATCCCACACTCACCCAAACATCGCCAACCACTAAAGGTTGTAAATAATGTTTATCGCTATAATATTTAACTTGTTTATTGAGGTTCAAAAGTTGGCTTTTTAATTGAGGAACTTGGTCTAAATTTTTTGTATTGTAAGACTTTCCTAACTGTTTCAACGTCAACCCAATCACTTCTCTAAATTGGTCTACCATAGAAATGCGATCGCTCAAACGTTCGTCCCATAAATCAGACCAATCTTGCGGTTGCCAGTCTAATTTATCAGAGCGATAGGCCATTACAGTGGTTCCCCAACGATAAGGCGCAGCCCAAATTTCCCCATTTTCTTGTAATTTTCCCTGTTTATCTCGTTTAACCAACCTTTGCCAACGTGAAGATAAGGCTCCCCAATTTTCAATCTCGGTCAGATCCAGGGGTTCAATTAACTCTTTTTCGATGGCCTCCCCTAACCAAACATCCCCCAGAGTCACAAAATCGCTCAAAGAAGGAGGAGGGGGATTAATTACAGGAATCTTGGGTAAATCTGCCAATAAACCCTTTTTTTTCTCATCTTTATCCTGCCAAATTTCTAGCAACTTAAACAGTGCCTTTAATTGCCCTTGCGGTTTAAAATCAAGAGACGATCCCGAAGGGATTTGTTGACGAAACGCCTTGAGTAATTGAGGGGGAATCGAACCCTGTAACAATAACACCCGTAAATCAGCACCCGAAGCAGCACAACTTGATAAAAGACTCCCTAATGCCAAAATTCCTGTAGTGGTGAGAAAAGAACGACGGGTAAGCATAAAATTGATTGTATCAAGGGTTACAGATAAACCTAGTTTAAGATTTTTCCGTTTTAATTACCACATATTTTTCTCCCCAAAATTCCCCAAGATAGTGTATCTTCATGAAGACAAGTAGGATAGGACAATTTGGCTGCATGGACACACAACAAATTATTTTAGAGACAGC
>JBFRWO010000373.1:0-6884 GCA_051439625.1 Crocosphaera sp.
ACAACATAAGTTAGATCATGGGGATTTCTAACTGTTAAAATAAAAGCTAATAAAAATAAAGCCAATAAACGCCCCGTAACCCTATCCCGAAAAATAGTAAAACTACTCAAGCTAATAAGTGTAGTTAAAAAAGTTGCTGCCCAATCATGAACCATAATACCCCAAAATAAATTAGTGGTTCCGGCACCTTTTCCCATCCAATATCTACCGATAATTAAAGCTATTAATGCCATTAGTTCCCACCACATTTCACCAGGGAAAAAATAACGGGCTAATAAGACTGCAAAAACACCCTTTCCCGCTTCTGATAAAACAGCTAAAATACCAACAAAAGTACCCCCATGATAAAAAGCTGCCGAAACAGAAACATTTCCCGTTCCTATCTCAGATAATTTCTGGCCTTTAAAAACATAAGTTAGCCAATCAATTAAAGGAAGTCCACCTAGCAACGGACAAAAACAAAAAATAATTAAAGAACCAATAATAGCTGTCATAACAAAAATATATCAGGGCAAAAAGCAGATATGTTCAGTTCCTTGATCATAATCATTATTTTCTCAACCCAAGAGCAATTTATGTTACTTTAAGATTTTTATTTTTCAATAACCACCAAGTAGAGAATACTGACGGAGATACGATTTGCTAATTTGTTGCTTAACTTTATGATATGCCGTTTAAATGCACAACAGCTTACCCAAACTCCCTATTTAATCAACCTTTCAACCAAAACCATTCTGAATCATTATTCACCAAAACCACACCCCTTGGAAAATTCGTGCTACTCTGTAAAAGTTTAAGAAATGTAAAATAAAGTTCTGTGAGGAGTCAAAGCTGGAAAACCTATCAACTGGGAATTCCAAAGGTTTAAATAACTTAATTAAGACAATATCTATGAACAAAAAATTTTTAACCGGACTAACAACTGCTTTAATGACCACTGTTGGAACCACTGCCCTAATTGGTATTTCCTTACAGGGTTCACAAGCATCTGATAGCAGAGACAAGGGAACCCAAGTAAAAGAAATTATGGACTTTGGTACGCTCATAGAGCAAAAAAATTCCCCTTTTCAGACGCAAAATGTAGTTAGTTTAGGACCAATTCAACCAGATAACACCTCTGAAACTGCTGCAAAACAGATCGCCACACTCTATGTTCATCAATGGCAGTCTCAACTGGCAGTAACACTAAGAATTCGTCAAATTCCTGTGTTAACCTTTCTTGGGTCAAAAGCCGACTTATTAGCCCTCAAAGAACAAGGAAATGAGGTCGACCTCACTACAATCGAAAGCAAAGCTATCGATCGCGCCCAAGCCTTCGCTAAACGGCTAAATGAACTTGATAACGATAATACTTTTAAAGCAGAAAACCTCACCGTTAGCTTAAATTCAGATAAAACCCATAGTATTAAATTAAATTCAGAAGAATTAATCAAACTCGATCAAGGAGTTATCTTATCTGATACCACCCGTAACAAAGCCATTGACGCTTTACAAGCTACCAACCGTTTACGGCGATTGATGGGAAATGCGTCCCCTCTAACCGCCATTGCTAACCCCAATCAAACCAGTGACAACGAGTCAGGGTTAGCCACTGTTCGCCCTGTCACCAGTCGTCGTAAAGGGATGGCCTCTTGGTATGGACCAGGGTTTCATGGCCGTTTAACCGCCAATGGAGAACGCTACAACCAAAATGGTTTAACCGCAGCACACAAAACCCTACCCTTTGGCACTCAAGTACGGGTGACTAATCTCAATAATGGTCGTTCTGTCATTGTCCGTATTAACGATCGCGGACCCTTTATCCGTGGACGAGTGATAGACTTATCAAAAGGAGCCGCCAATGTTATTGGCTTAGTCAATAGTGGTGTAGCTCCGGTTCAACTAGAAATATTAGGACGATAATCAACAGTAAAAAAAATGCGTCTGTTTAAAACTGTGGCCGGGTTACGTACTTACTTAGATTCTCTGAGGGAAAATCAAACTATAGGGTTAGTTCCCACGATGGGGGCCTTACATCAAGGTCATATTAGCCTCATTCGTCGTGCTATGTCTGAACTTGATCAGGTGGTGGTGAGCATTTTTGTTAACCCCCTCCAATTTAGCCCCCAGGAAGATTTAACTAAGTATCCTCGTCAACTGGAAACAGACGCTCAACTGTGCGAAGAACTGGGAGTGGCTGCTATATTTGCCCCAACACTCCCAGAAATGGGCATTAACAGCACCTCTGGGCCAAGCACTCAGGTTGTTCCCCCGTCTCAGATGCTCTCTGTCTTATGTGGCCCCTTTCGCCCCGACCACTTTCCAGGGGTGACCACCATTGTTACTAAACTATTGACTATTGTTAATCCCAATGTTGCCTATTTTGGGGAAAAAGATGCCCAACAACTGGCTATTATTCGCCAGCTAGTTAAAGATTTAAACCTACCGGTGGTGATCAAAGGTTGCCCCATTATTCGAGAACCCTCCGGACTCGCTTATAGCTCTCGTAATCAATATCTGACAGCAGGGCAAAAACAAGAAGCGATCGCCTTATATCAGGGTTTACAAGCAGCTAAACAAGTTTTTCTCACTGGAGAAAGGCAAACTCAAGTCTTAATTAATAGTGTTAAAGAGCAATTAAACAACTATTCTGCTATAAAAGTTCAATATATTGAATGCGTCCATCCTCAAACCCTACAACCCTTAGATAGTATTGAAGAAACAGGGTTATTAGCGATCGCTGCTTATGTAGGGTCCACTCGACTGATTGATAATATGATTTTACGAGTCAGACAACCTATTATTGCCATTGATGGGCCCGCCGGTGCTGGAAAATCTACCGTTACCCGTCAAGTAGCCAAAGCCTTAAATTTAACCTATTTAGATACCGGGGCGATGTATCGGGGGATGGCCTGGTTAGTGTTACACTCAGACGTAGCAACAGACGATGAAAGTGCGATCGCAGAATTAGTTTCCCAAGGGACCCTAGAATTTATCCCTCCCCGTGATCAACAACCTCCTCAAGTCATTATTAACGGGGAAAATGTTACTCAAGCTATTCGCACACCCCAAGTTACAGCTTTAGTGTCTACTATTTCTGCTTATGCTGCGGTTCGTGAAAAATTAGTCACTTATCAACAACAATTAGGAAAACTAGGGGGTATTGTAGCGGAAGGGCGAGATATTGGTACTAATGTTTTCCCCGATGCCGAGGTTAAGATTTTTTTGACGGCCTCGGTTGAAGAAAGGGCAAGAAGACGGTTAAAAGATTTTCAGGCACAAGGAGAGGATAAGATAACTCTTCAACAACTTGAAAAAGATATTCAACAAAGAGACTATCAAGATACTCATAGAACTTTAGCTCCTCTTCGCAAGGCAAGTGATGCGATCGAACTTAATACCGATGGTTTAACCGTTGAAGAAGTAATTAATAAAATTATTAATTTGGTTCAATCCAACAATGAGAATTAAGTCAGTCCTCTAACCATTTAACTATAAACGATGGCAAATCACTGCGTTTACGAATTTTAGGATTAATAGAAACGTGCTTTGTTGTCGCTTTTGCAACCATTTTCTCTAAACTATTTTCGTAAAATATTTGATAATTAATCTCAAATTCCCTTGCATTTAATTTAGTGGATATAAGATTAACTTGTATGCGATCTCCACAAAATAAAGGTTGATAAAAATCAATTTCAGCATGAACAATAGGAATAGCAATATCTGAACTTGTGAAAAAGGTTTTTAATTCAATTCCTGCAACTTGTAAGCTATTTTCATAAGCTTCATGACAGATAGATAATAAAGTAGAAAAATAAACAACGCCGGCTGCATCTGTATCAGCAAAATGAATGGTTCTATAATAAGTCATCAATTCATATATTTTAGTTATCAGGTTATACCATTTTCATCAACTGGGACTACAGATATTAAGGTTGTAGGGGTTAACGGCCGTTAACCCCTACTTTAGGAAACTGGTATTAGTTCCACATTTAACTTAATCCAAGTTAAGTTGATTACCGCGCTTATATTGTAAATAGGCCGCAACAAACAAACCAGCTAAAGTAATGGGAATAAGACCTAAAACAATGCCTAAGAGTAAAGGTTCAATCATGGGGGTTCTCCTCATTGAGACGTATGTAAAACCCACCGTTAATGGCGGGATCTTTATATGGTACTGGAGAATGTTGCCTTAATTCTAGGGTAAATTGACGCTTTCCCTTATATCTTTCTATTGGGTATAACCGTTGTTTTGTCAAGGCTTAAGAAAAAAATTAATATTTTACGCAAAATCTTCCTATAATTGTTACATTAGTTAATAAGACTAGCTTTTTACCCTCAAAAGATTGCAAAATGTAAAGGGAGGGCCAACAAAATAACCCCTTAAATTACCGTGACTGAACAGTTAATCCAACCCAAGGATGCGATCCAAAGACTAATACTAATTTTTTTAGGCATGATTTTTCTAGCTATTGTGGTCATAGTCGGTTGGTATCTTCATGAAATATCTGATCCTTACATTAATGAAGTGTTATCCCTTCCAGGAGATGTTAGTAGGGGAAAGGCCATGTTTCAAATTAATTGTGCCGGTTGTCATGGATTAAATGCAGATGGTGTTGTGGGACCGAGTTTACACCATGTCCAAAAACATAAATCGAAAATTAGTCTGATTCAACAAGTTATCAGTGGAAAAACCCCACCTATGCCGGAATTTCAACCCAATCCCCAAGAAATGGCAGATTTGTTAAGTTATTTAGAAGGGTTATAGGCGTGAATCAACCTTAAAAAATGCTTGATTTACTGATGTTTCTCCAAGAAAACTGATAATTTAGTCATCAGAAGCATTCCGTTACACGGCTGATATTATGCTATCTTCCTCCGATCATGGCCTTTACAATAACCTTCCTATTCCTTCTCCGAGTCATCCCAGACAATATCGGGCGATCGGTTTAATTGAGGGTCAATATCAGCGTTCTCAAGAACATCAAACACGAGGTATCCTGATTACCAAAGCAGGTAACATTATTGATACTGTAGTTTTAGGTAAAGTCCTCAGTCTCTTCAAAAAACATATTGACTTAAATAAATCTCATTTGTGGATTGTTTATCCGCGAACTCGACTCGCTAACGATCAACTACAGTTACAGATCGCAGGAGTTTGGGAACCGGAAATTTTACATCCAGAAAAAACTCATTTATCATTACCCGAAGATAGCTTATCCTCTGGAGTTCCTATTCAGAGTGGAGACTTTTCCATTCGTGGACAAGTTGTTTATGCCTCCCATCGGAAAAAAATTGCTATTGTTAAAATTCGTCAGTCTCCTAAACATCCCTCAGAAAAACCCAAATTTTTTAAGTTGAAACTGCACGGAAAACTTCCTGACAAAGCAGTGGGTTGTTTTTGGGAGTTACAAGTAAGCTTAGTCAATAATAAACTCACCATCATAACAGGGACAAATTTAGGACAGATAGCTAAAAAGAGGGGGAATTTCACAAAAAAACGAACTTCATCCCAATTAAAACCCAAAAAACGATCCTTAAATAGCGATCGCCCCTTTTCTCCTCCTCGCCCTTCACCTGCACCTAAACCGATTAAATCAGTGAGAAATAACTATCAAAAATCAGAGTAAATCTTCTAAAAATGAATAATTAAAGCCTAATCTATGACCCAAAAACCATTTTTGCGCCAATATTGTTCTTTGAGGGCTGCTTCCAGTTGATTCTTAACAATTAAACCTTTTTGCAGTAGGAGTTCCCCAAGACGACGTTTCTGAGAAGTTTGAAGTTGGATTACTTCTTCTAGTTGCTCAGTGGAAATCAAATTTTTCTGGAGCAGAATTTGACCTAGTTGCATAACTTTACCAGAGCATTGCTCTGACGAACATCAAAGACTTTTAATTAAATATACTTACAGTTTATATCATACTCTATGTAAAACTTATAAAGATTTGTCCAAAACTTAATAAACCAAAATAAAGAGTCAAGGTAATGATTATCCTTGACTCTTTATAACTTTAAGTTATGGGATGTTTAGCAACAAAGCATAATTAGCCTTCAGCTTTGGTACGGGTACTTTTATCACCAACCTTAGCAAACAGACCCCATTCCACTTGTTCTTCAAGATCGGGATCAACACCAGCAAATACGTCACGGTACAGAGTACGAGAACCATGCCAAATGTGACCAAAGAAGAACAATAAAGCAAATACAGCGTGTCCGAAGGTAAACCAACCTCTGGGACTGGTACGGAATACCCCGTCAGATCCAAGGGTTTCACGGTCAAAGTTAAAGGGTTCCCCTAACTGTGCCTTACGCGCAAACTGCTTAACATCAGCAGCGTTGGTAAAGGTTTGACCATCCAAAGCACCACCGTAGATGGTAGCAGTTACACCACTTTGTTCCACACTGAGTTTAGACTCCGCTCGACGGAAAGGAATATCCGCACGAATAACACCATCTTCATCGCTTAAGACAATGGGGAAGGTTTCAAAGAAATTAGGCATCCGACGAACGGTTAAAATACGACCGTCGCTATCCTTGAATACAGGATGTCCTAACCATTCTTGGGCGATACCATCACCACTATCCATCGCACCAGTACGGAATAAACCCCCTTTGGCGGGGCTATTACCTACGTAGTCATAGAAGGCTAGTTTGTCGGGAATTTTTGACCAAGCTTCTGATAAGCTATCACCCGCAGCCACATTGGATTCAACACGACGTTCGATCTCTTGTTGGAAATAACCATTATCCCATTGATAACGGGTGGGTCCAAAGAGTTCGATAGGGGTGGTGGCGTTACCGTACCACATGGTTCCAGCTACGACGAAAGCAGCAAAGAAAACCGCAGCAATACTGCTGGAGAGTACGGTTTCAATGTTACCCATTCTTAGGGCTTTGTAGAG
>JBFRWO010000374.1:0-13797 GCA_051439625.1 Crocosphaera sp.
GAAAAATTGAAAAAAGTTCGGCATTGCCTCCAGAAATAAACGATGAAACCGTACATCTCCCCCGTTTAACTTTACATTTTAATCGACGTAATTCAGGAAGACTTTATCAAATGATTAATCAAATTAACAAATTTGGTACTTGTTTACCCATAGAACCCCATCCCGAATGGAAATAGTTAACAGTTGATAATTAACAATTAATTAGGGAAAAAGGAAACAAAAATAAATCAAATTTCCTAAAATTAATGGGTAAGTCTATAATAATTGAGTCTTATCCCAGAAATCAATTTTCTTTTAGTTGTTGACATAATTCTTTAAAATGATTCCCTCGATGTTCAAAGCTTTGATATTGATCAAAACTTGCACAAGCAGGGGATAAAAGAACTACTTTTGCTTTAAGTTCTCGTCCTACACTTAAACTTCTTACTACTGCTTTATCCATTGTTTCTACAATTTCATAATCATGATACTCAGCATCATGAAGACGTTTGGCAAAATTTTCAGCAGCTTCACCGATCAGTAATACTTTAGCAGCTTTTGACTTAATTTGGGCAATCCATTTATTATCATCTCCCTCTTTTCCTTCTCCTCCTGCTATTAAAATTACAGGAGATTTTACGGATAATAAACCTACTTCTGCTGCATCATAATTAGTTGCTTTACTATCATTAATAAAGTCAATTCCATCAATTGTTGTGGTATATTCTAAGCGATGAGGAACACCGGTAAATGTTGCTATAGCTGAGGCGATCGCACCTTTTTCAATACCTGCTAATCTAGCTGCTGCAATAGCCATTAAAAGGTTTTGTTGATTATGAGAACCTGGCATTTTGAAGAGATTTAATGGTAAAATTAATTCTCCAAAAGCTACAACCCAATTATCTTGAATATAAACCCCTTTACTAGGATTACAAAGTAAATTATCTTTACCTTTTATAGTTGTCCAATAAGCATCGGCCCATTGATGTAAACCGGTTTGATGTAAATAAGGATCATCACCATTAAAGACTTGATATTCACTACGATATAAGAGAGATGCTTTAATTGCGTAATAGTTTTCTAGGGTTTTATGACGACTCAAATGATCGGCGGTAAAGGTTGTCCAAAGACCAATTTTAGGGCTTAATTCTTGGGATGATTCACATTGATAACTACTAACTTCTGCGATGATCCAATCATAGTTAGATGTGCTATCTTTTTGTAATTGAGATAAGGCTAATTCACAAGCAGCATAACCGATATTTCCACAAGAGGGTGCATTTAATTTTGCCCCTTGAAAAATAGCTGCAACTAAAGCAGTGGTGGTGGTTTTGCCATTTGTTCCTGTAATACCTACCCACGGAGATGAGTTAAGATATCGCCAAGCTAATTCTATTTCTCCTATAGTATCAATATTCTTTTCACGGGCTTCTATCAACAAAGGAATATCCCAAGGAACACCCGGACTAACGACAATTAATTGAGGTAAGGCACTAGAATTTAAGTTAGGGGTATGACCTAATTTAACTGTAATTCCTTCTGCTTGCAATTGTTGCTGTAAAGGGTTTAGGCTCTCGGAAGTAGCACGATCGCTAATTATTACTTCCCATCCGTCTTGTTTGAGACATTTTGCTGCAGCAATACCTGATCTACCTAGTCCGATAATATAAGCTATGGCCATCGTTTTTATGGCTTCCTTGTCTATTGATAAATTATGGGTTATTTTACCACTTTATCAGGATTAAACTCAAGATTACAAATGTAAAATTACTCTCCTGCTTGTACAGTCTAGAAAAGGGTGTTAGTGTTCAAATTTAAAATGGAAATAATATAGCTAGTTCCCATACTTATTAGGTACACAGTTTTCTAGTTTTAGGAGTTAGATATTAGATGTACTTTATGAGCCTGAGAAACGCTATATGTTACATTACATCAAACTAAACAAGCAAGAGGAAATAATAAATATTCCAAGAAAAATAATCGCCAGATAAACTGATAAAATTGAGCGATAGAATTTTTGTCTTCTAAATCAACCTTTTGACTACGCCATAATAGTAAGATTAGTAAGGCAACATGAGAACCTATTAATAATAGTTGATTGATATCAAACTTCGCTAAAAATCCAATTGTTATCATTCCTAAATAGCAAAAAATAATCACCCCACAAGAAATTTTTAAAATTGCTTTTTTTCCTAGTATGATCGTGAAGGTTTGAATATTATATTCCTTATCCCCTTCGAGATCGGGAACATCTTTAAATATGGCGATCGCAATGGTAAAAATAACCACGAATGCAGTCAAAATTAATACTTCAGGCACTAGAAAAGATGTGGTAGTAAAAGAGTGAATAAAGTATAAAAATACACCTAAATTAACAACAACTCCCCTAACCGTAAAAATACAAAAAGCAGCTAATAAGGGGAACCTTTTTAAACGAATGGGAGGCAAAGAATAAGCAGTACCAATCAGTAAACTAAGAACGACTGTTATCCCTAACCACATACCTCCTAACCAAGAAGTAATTATAGCTAAAATTCCTGTTATACCGACAATATAACGTCCTTGAACCTGAGAAAAATCTCCTGATGCTAGAGGAAGATAAGGTTTATTAATTTTATCTATTTCTTGATCTTCTAATTGATTTAATCCAACGATATAAATATTGCCACATAAACAGGGAAATAAAGCAATTAAAAAATATTGAATATTTTCCAAATTTACCGTACTATCTACAGTTGATAAAGCAATTAAATATAAAGCTAAGACACTTAAACTTGTACCAACAATGGTATGAGGACGAGAAAATTCCCAGAGACTTGATAACCAAGCGAGGGGATTTTTCCAAAAAATTCTAGGACTATTAATAGAGGTTTGAGACATGAATTTTTAACTAAATTAATCCTGCAATTGTTCTAGTTTACTACATTTTTCATATTCTTACTTGTCATTTAGAGGCTTCACAACTTATCTTAGTCGAGAATTACTAATAATTTTTCTTTCTCCATAAACTAATAATTTATCTAAAGTTTCTAGTCTGTTTTCCCAAACTTGAACTTGATAAGTATAGATTTGTTTATGGTTTCTCATCCAGTTAGGAAACTGTTGTTTAAATTCCTTTAAAGTTTGTTGCGCTATTTTTAAATTTTGCTGTGATGGTTTCATTGCCAGTTGTTCCAAAGCTTTTTCTAATTTTTGTCCTTGATTATCGATATTTTTCAAGGTATTTTTATCCATTTTTAACCGTTGTTTATCAGCTAAAAATCTCCATTCTTTTTGTAGAGATTGATATCGTAATAAAGCCGTTTTAAAAGGTTGACGATAGGGTAAAGGTTGGGTATTTTCAGAACTTTGAACCCGACTCAATAAACCTTGTAAAGAAGGAGTCAAATTTTCCGTAGCAAAGAGGGAAAAACCACTAATAGGCAAATTACGAACAAATTGTAATTGATCGATAGTCACAGGGTCAGGAACCTTCAATAAACGTAACCCGGGAATCACTAAAGCAGAGCGAGATAAACTATCATCAAAAACTAACTTAATCCGTTCTTCCAAATTATCAGTATCGAGAGCATAAGTCATCAAAACTATCATATCAACCCATTCTTTTCTCATCCATTTTTCCCAATTTTGTTGCAAACGAAAAAGGCGATCGCGTTGTTCAATAGGAAAGACAGAAGCAGAAACAATTAACTCAGGTTTAACCTTTTTTAAATGACGAGATGCTCTGGCCACAAAACTATCAACTTGATTAACACGAAACTCCGTCCATTGATTCCATAAACGATGGCCGGGAGAAATTTCTATAGGGTCAACCCCAGTCATTTCTTGAAACAGATAACGAGAGGATTTACTATAACCAAAAGTTTGATTAATTTGCGGTTGTTGAAAAGGATAACGAATGTAGTCAAATTGAATCCCATCTACATCATAATTCCGAACAATTTCATCAAATAATGATAGTAAATAGTCTTGAACTCTGGGGTTAGCCGGGTCAAGAAAAGCCTTTTTAAATTGTTGTCCCTGATCAAAATAATTACCCTTTTTATCCGTTATTCCCCAATCAGGGTTACGGGAAAGCACTGGCCCTAAATAATTTTTCGGTTGTTCTAAGACCTTATTATGACCTTGATTAGCTGCCGCGAACACCCAGACCCAAGCATGAAGTTCCATGTTGCGTTCGTGGGCTAATTTAATGGCAACTTTGAGGGGGTCCCAACCTTTAGTTAAGGGGTTTTGTTCCGGTGCTACCTTAGAAGGGTAAATGGGATAACTAGCGTTGACAGTTTCCATGAAAACCGTATTAATACCAGCTTCGGCCATACGGTCAAATAATACCGCTAACTCCGCTTCTGAACTGGTTTTAACAATACTGCCCCGATCTAACCACATAGCCCGAACTTCTGGTTGAGCCACAGAGCGATCGCTAGGATAATTGTCCCAGAGACTACGACGGGCCTTTAACCAGACTTGTCGCGCTTGTTTGTATTGTTTTTGTTGTAATAATCCTTGAAATTGTTGCAGACTGAGTTTAGCTTGCTGTAAAGCTTCTTGGGACTGACCCAGGGCTAAATTATTTTGGTTGGAAATGGGTTGATTATTAGCTAGAGAAGCGATCAGGGTACTTTCAAAGCGAACAATGAGGTTAGACAACTCCTCTGTCATGGTTTGGGCTTGTTGAGGGGAAATACTCGGCACTGTGGGAGTATTTAGCCGATAATTCAAGCCTTGAGAACGGCGATCGCTGATCAAAATTTCTGAGGGAAGAGAAGACTCTGGGGTGAGATCGGTTTCAATTAAAGTTTGTTCTGGGGTGGTTTGAGGTTGTTCTGGTTGGGGAAGATAGACAGGGGGCAAAATGGGGGAAGATTGCTGAGGGGCATTGAAATCGACTATATTGCAGGGAGGAATTTCTCGACTATTTTCTGCGACTAATTGATTGGTTTCGTTGATACCATAGCGATTTAAAACAGTTTTTAACCAAGTAACATCAAAGGCAGCAGGGGTTACACCATTAAACCCCCAACGCCACCCTAAAAAAATGGTTTGCTCATTGAGCATGACTGCCGGAGGTTTGTTTTCTGTTAACCAGACAGCAAGAGGTTGAGCAGTAAGGGAACTGGGAATGATCACCCCCCCGATTAAAGAACCACTGAGACTGGCCGGGTTAACGAAGGCAAGTTGACTGGTATCTTGAACTCTGATGGTAGAAGGACTGGAGGTAGAAAAGCCCCAATAAGCCCCAAATAAAGCCCGTAACTGCTCTCTAACGGCAGATTCGGATAAATTACCCGTTGGTCCGCTAATAATCAGATTTCCGCCCCTTGATACCCAATTTTCTAGGGCTTCTGCCTGTTGGCCGGTAATGGTTTCTACATTGGGCAGAAATAGGGTGCGAACGTTTCTCAGGTCTTCTGCTCTCTGCCAATTTTCTGCTTCGAGCAAACAAAATTGAATTCCGGTGGCGAGGAGACGGTTCCGAATAGATGTCCACTGTTGTTGATTTTCGGGACTTCTCACTACTCCCACTCTACCCAGGAGTGCATGGGACGGTGTGATTAAGAAACTCGAAGCAATGAGGGGTGAAAGTAATTTCAGTAGGGATTTTAGACTAAAAATTACCTTTTTCCTCTTCAATGGCTTAGTTTGTTCCCTCTTAACTTTCCTCAACACAACACACTCCTCACTGTCTGATTTATTGGCATTTTTAAAATTTCGATTATTCTATCGTAAACTGTGCTGATCGTGGCATTTGGTAATAGCATTATTCTCCAATTTCTTTATTGTAAGCAATCCCCAAGGCTTTGGGTGGGGAGACTTTGCCCCCTAATCCTAATAATGCTAATAAAGCAACAAGATATGGCAACACATTCAAAAATTGATAGGGAATATTGAGATTAAAAGCTTGTATTCTTAACTGTAGGGCTTCTGTTGCTCCAAATAAAAAACAAGCTGCCATTATTCCCAGAGGGTGCCACCTTCCAAAAATTACGGCAGCTAGGGCAATATATCCTTTTCCAGACACAATTCCTTCAGCAAAATATTGGATATGAACTAGGGCTAAATAAGCTCCCCCAATTCCACATAATAGCCCCGATAAAGTTACACAAATATAACGAATGAAGTTAACAGAAATTCCTGCTGTTTCTGCCGCTAAGGGATATTGACCTACGGCTCTAACTGACAAGCCAAAATTTGTATAAAACAAGATATGAATACTAAAAAATGCACAAAAAATTAAGAAAAATACAAATAAGTTTTCAACAGATAAAATTAACTTGTATTTTTCAGAAGTTAACCAATCAAAAATAGATATTTTTGGTAATGTATTGGTATTTCTAGGGGCAAAAATAAGGCGACTAAAAAAAGCAGATAATCCACTTATAGATAAATTAATTCCTAAAGCTGAGACAATTTGATTGACTTTTAAAGTAATAGATAAATAAGCGTGTAATAATGCAACTAATCCAGCCATCACAGAGCCTAGTATTAATCCCAACCAAGCATTATTAGTCAGCAAAGCAACAGAAGCACTCACAAAAGCTCCTGTTAATAACATTCCTTCTAAAGCAATATTTAAAACCCCAGAACGTTCTGACCACATTCCTCCTAAAGCAGCAAAACCGAGAGGAATAGATAAACGAATTGTTGCTGCTAAATAATCCACCAAAAAACTCATTTCATAAACCCGAAATCATAGTCCAATTAGCTCTCTATTTCCTTCGATAACTTCACCTATTTCATAAGCTAATATATCTTGACTTTTCAGCCATTTTATGGTGCTAATTGCTTGTTGTTTAGGAACAATAATAACGAAACCAATTCCCATATTAAAAGTGTTGAACATAGCAGAAGATTCAACATTGCCCATATCAGCAATCCATTGAAAAATAGGTAAAACTGGCCAAGATTCTGGATTAATTTTAATAGATTGATTTTCCTTTAAACAACGGGGTAAATTTTCAGGTAAACCACCTCCTGTAATATGAGCCATAGCCTTAATTTCCGAACCTGATTGTAACGCTTCTAGAATAGGTTTAACATAAATTTGTGTTGGAGTTAAGAGAACTTCTCCTAAAGTTTTCTCACCTAATTTATCAAAGCGATCGCTCCAATTTAGATCATTAACCTCCACAATTTTACGAACTAAACTAAAACCATTACTATGAACTCCACTACTACTTAACCCAATAGCGACATCACCAACCTGAATTTGTGAACCATCCAGCAGTTTACTTTTTTCCACAATACCGACACAAAATCCTGCCACGTCGTATTCACCCACTGCATAAAAACCGGGCATTTCTGCGGTTTCTCCCCCTAATAAAGAGCAACCACTCAAACGACATCCTTCCACAATTCCTGTTACCACATCACTCAATTGTTGAGGGTTTAATTTTCCTGTAGCCAAATAATCTAAAAAGAATAAAGGTTTAGCCCCAGAAGTTAAAATATCATTGACACACATGGCGACTAAATCGATGCCAATAGTATGATGATAATTGATAGCTTGAGCGATTTTTAACTTAGTTCCCACCCCATCGGTACCGGAAACTAAAACGGGATTTTCATAACCTGTGGGTAACTCAAAATAACCCCCAAAACCCCCTAATCCTCCTAAAACTTGGGAACTGTAGGTACTCTCCACAGAACGACGAATTTTATCGACAAATGAACGACCGGCCTCAATATTAACCCCTGCGTCTTGATAGTCCATAGAAAACTGGAGAAATTCTGTTAACTTGCATTAAGTCATTGTAACTGATATTGTCTTAAATATCTCAGAAGAATTTATCCTCAAAAACTTTCATAATTAACGTATTTATCGAGATATAGTCTCTTAAGAATTGGCAATAGCATTATGTCTTTTAATCCTAATCCAGTAGAAATATCAATTATTGTGCCTTGTTACAATGAGGAAGAGGGTCTTGATATCCTTTTTGAGAGGCTGTTCAAGGTTTTAAATCATCTAAGCTTATCTTATGAGATTTTGTGTATAGATGACGGTAGCAAAGATCGAACCCTAGAACTTTTAATTGATTATCATCATCGTTATCCAGAGATTAAAGTTATTAGTCTCTCTCGTAATTTTGGCAAAGATATTGCCCTAACCGCAGGGTTGGAAAACTCTCAAGGAAAGGCTATTATCCCTATTGATGCTGATTTACAAGATCCCCCTGAATTAATCGAACAATTCGTTGAAAAATGGCGAGAAGGCTACGATGTTGTTTCTGGAAAACGTCGCTCAAGACAAGGAGAAAGTTGGGTTAAAAAGACAACAGCTAATGCTTTTTATCGGATCATTGGTCGTATTAGTAGTGTTCCTATTCCCCGTGATACTGGAGATTTTCGGTTACTAGATAGACGAGTTATAGAAGCGATCAAAACCATGCCGGAAAGAACTCGCTTTATGAAAGGGTTGTTTGCTTGGGTTGGTTTCAAACAGACTTATGTATTATACGATCGCCCCAACCGACTCCAAGGGACGACCAAATGGAATTATTGGAAGTTATGGAATTTTGCCATAGATGGGATTACTTCTTTTAGTTTAGTGCCTTTAAAAGTTTGGAGTTATTTAGGAGTTGTTTTATCTTTATTAGCTTTTATTTATGGTAGTTTTCTCATTATTAGAACAATTATTTTAGGCATCGATGTGCCTGGATATGCGTCTTTGATGGTGACAATACTCTTTATTGGGGGTGTACAGTTAATTACGTTAGGAATACTCGGAGAATATTTAGGCCGTATTTATGAAGAAACCAAACAACGTCCTCTCTATTTAATTCGAGAACGTTATGGGTTTGAGAATCAACAAGATTCTAAACAGTTAGAAAACTCTAATTTAAGTTAATCAGCTTGTAAAAATTTTAAATAACTTTCACTCAATTCTTTAACGGCTAATTCATACAATTCTTGACCGTGTTCAGGGTTTGCTAAAGCTGGATTTGATCCCATTCTTCCATCAGGATAATGGGCGCGAAAATCCGTTGCTCCATAAATAGGATAACCCGAATTAACATCAGAAGATAAAGGAGCATTTTTAATAGACTCAGGATAAACAAATTGAGTTACAGCTACTTCAGAAGGAGTCGCATGAGATCCCTCTTGATCTCCATATAATTCTTTAGCTTTTTGATAAACTGAACGACACATAAACCAGTTCCCTACCTTAGCGCGAACTTGGTCCGCTTGGGGCAGATTAAGATGGGATAAATGATAATAACTTTCAGAAAAAGCAGCTTTTAAAGTGGCAATATTACCGCCATGACCATTAATAAAAAAGTAACGAGTAAATCCGGCTGCTGTTAAACTGGTAAGATAATCAAGGATTACTTGAATCAGGGTACTAGGTCGTAAACTCATGCTGCCAGGAAAGGCCGTATGATGTAACGCCATCCCTACATTAATCGTCGGTCCAACTACGGTTTGAGTCGCTTCTCCTACTCCTTTGGCGATCGCTTCTGCACATATTGCATCGGTTCCAATTAACCCGGTTGGTCCGTGTTGTTCCGTTGAACCAATGGGAAGAATAATCCCTGTATTGGTTTGTAAATAGTCTTCGACTTCGGGCCAGGTCATTAAATGTAGCAACATAGGACTTAATCCTGATTCAGTGGTATAACAAGGATGAGAATGTTTTCCATTCTAACGGTTTAGTTTTGTTGTCTATATTGGCATAGAATCACAAATTAGGTTAATTATGTTGTCTATTGATACCAATCAAAATCCCCCTAATCCTTCTGTAGTCAGCACTCACCGCATCCTGGTGGTGGAGGATGAAGACGTGATCCGAGATATGATTGTCCTGGCCTTGGAAGATGAAGGTTATGACATCACCGCAGTTAGCGATGGAAGAACTGCACTTAATTTATTACAACAGGAAGAGAAAAATCCGACGGCAACAGCAACGGAATTTGATATGTTGGTTTTGGATTTGATGTTACCTCAAGTGAATGGCTTAGATATCTGTCGTCTCTTGCGTTATCACGGCAATATTATTCCTATTTTGATTCTCAGTGCCAAGGCCAGCGAAACTGACCGTGTCTTGGGTTTAGAAGTGGGGGCGGATGATTATTTGACCAAACCTTTTAGTATGCGAGAATTAGTTGCTCGTTGTCGGGCTTTAATTCGCCGTCAAAACTTCACTAGTTCTTCATCGAGTTCTGTTAAACAGTTTCGTGATATTACCCTCTACACCCAAGAATGTCGCGTAACATTAGGGGAACAAGAAGTTAACCTGTCCCCTAAGGAATATCGTTTATTAGAATTGTTTATGAGTTATCCCCGTCGGGTTTGGTCAAGGGAGCAATTGATTGAACAAATTTGGGGACCAGATTTTTTAGGAGATACTAAAACCGTTGATGTTCATATTCGTTGGTTACGGGAAAAATTGGAACAAGATCCCAGTCAACCCCAATATTTAATTACGGTTCGGGGGTTTGGTTATCGGTTTGGATAATGGACAATTAACAATTAACAGTTAACAGTTAACAGTTATTAATTATCAATTATCTGTTGATAAAATCGCTTCCATTTCTCGAAATTCTGCGAGACTTTTTTCTGCTGCTTCTTGGTCTAAAATACTAAGGGCAAACCCCACATGAACAATTACATAGTCATCAATTTTTACTTCGGGAACATAAGCTAAACTAACCTCTTTAATAACTCCCCCAAAACTAACTTTTCCTTTTCTCAATAAAGGATCATCTCCGCTAATACTAACGACTTTTCCAGGAACCGCTAAACACATAATTATTTAAACCTCAATGGATGGATATGGGATATAAATGTGTTCTCTGTCTTCTTTTCTGCTAAAGACTCTCAGATAATAATCCATAAGTACATTTACCTGATGGATTAGCTTTTATGATACAGTAATAATAAATATTCCCTTAGTTGATTAATTAATTTTTTAGGGTTTGTTGCTTGTTAATAAACTTTCGTAAATTTGATGCGTCTTACCATTCAACCTTTTACCGTCCATAAACGCTTTCCCTTAACCATTAGTCGGGGAACCACTGCTAAAAATACTAATTTATGGATCAAAATAGAAGCAGAAGAAATAGAAGGTTGGGGCGAAGCTTCTCCTTTTTCAGTAATAAAAGAAAGTAGTATAAATAGCGATAAATTACAACAAGAATTAATCAAAATTATTCCTAATCTAGAAAAATATCATCCCTTACAAAGACAAGAAATAGAAGCTATTTTATTAGAAAGTAAGCTGAATTCTTCCCTACGCGCTGCCATTGATACTGCTTTGTATGATTGGTTAGGAAAAAAGGTTAATTTACCCCTTTGGAAACTTTGGGGATTAAAGGGCGATCTCTGTTTTTCTACCTCTGTTACTATTGGAATTAGTTCCCCAGAAAAAGCAGTGGAAAGAGTGAAAAATTGGCTCAATTTTATGGATATAAAACTATTAAAAATTAAGTTAGGTTCTCCAGAGGGAATAGAAGCAGATAAAGCTATGATTTTAGCTATTCGTGAAGCAACTCCCCATCTTCCTTTAACGGTAGATGCTAACGGAGGATGGACATTAAAAGAAGCTATTGTTATGAGTGATTGGTTAGCTAAACAAAATGTTAAATATTTAGAACAACCTTTAAAAGTAGGAGATGAGGGTAATTTACCCCAATTATATCAGCGATCGCCTTTGCCTATTTTTGTAGATGAAAGTTGTTTTCAAAGTGAAGATATTATCAAACTATCTCCCTATATTCATGGCATTAATATTAAACTAATGAAAGCAGGAGGATTAAGTGAGGTAATGAGAATGATCTCGGTGGCTAAAACTTGTAAATTACAAGTGATGTATGGTTGTTATTCTGATAGTAGTTTAGCTAATACTGCTATGACTCATTTAGCTGCTTATGCTGATTATTTGGACTTAGATAGTCACTTAAACTTAATTGATGATCCCTTTCAAGGAGTTAGTCTCAAAGAAGGAAAATTAATGCTTAATTATTTACCAGGATTAGGGATTGAGATGAGGCAGGAGGCAGGAGGCAGGAGGCAGGAGTGAGGTTGACACTGTTAAGACAGTTAACTCTATTTACTGTAATAAAGGTAAGAATAAAGTAACAAAATAATAGACTAAAGGGGCAGTAAAAACATAACTATCTGTTCGATCTAAAATACCACCATGGCCAGGAATTAATTGACCAGAATCTTTAACTCCCGCATCTCTTTTCATCATCGATTCTGTTAAATCACCCAATAAACTAACAATACCAATTAATACTCCTAAAACCATTCCTGTTAAATACCAATAAGGCCATCCCAAATACCAAGCCCCAATTTCTCCGACAATAATACTTCCTAATAAGCCAAATAATGCCCCTTCTACTGTTTTTTTTGGACTAATATCAGACAGACGGGTTCTCCCTAACCATTTTCCCATAATATAAGCCCCAATATCCGCCGCCCAAATACAACCAAAAGCTAAACAAGTGACGGTTAAAGCAGGAGGAAATAATTTGGGTTCGGTCCAAGATTCCGGCCAATAACCCATAAACGGTAAATTGCTACTCGCTACATCCAGCGTGGGAACAGCATGGGCAAAACCTACTCGTAATCTTACCCAATAACTGGGTAAATACCCTCCATAAAATAGTCCTAAGACTGAGGTAGAAATATCAGCAATACTGGCTAATTTTGGCTGAAATAATAGGTAAAAACAAATTAAAGCCCCAGTTAAGGGA
Organism: Crocosphaera sp.; assembly: GCA_051439625.1. Lineage (GTDB taxonomy): Bacteria > Cyanobacteriota > Cyanobacteriia > Cyanobacteriales > Microcystaceae > Crocosphaera. The sequence goes on from JBFRWO010000374.1 coordinate 12,678, forward strand.
AATAAAGCATCGGTTAAGGGTGGGGCGATCGCCGAACTGATTAGTAAGATTTGAGACACAACCAGGGTTGTTTTCGCTGCCGGGGCGATCCCTTTAGCGCGAACTAATTGAAAATACTCCAGTTGTCCCAAAAAGACGATAACACAGAGTCCGACGGTAAAATACCATCCCCCGACAATTAACATTCCCAAGGCGAGGAAAATAGCAACAATGGCCGTAATAATTCGAGTCCAAGGCATAATGGTAGAAATAGATTAAGGTGAGGAGTTATGAACCAATAAGATTAAGGATTCCTTATGAAAGGTTAACAAATTTTTTTCCCTTCACCCGACCAATTTTCCAAAATTCTTAGTAATTGCCTCTTTTTCCATCCTACAAAACCTTAAAATTTTTCACCACTGAGAATAAATATCGGATCAACCGCAGCCAGAGTTTGAGAAATTCCTCTGGTTTCAAGACGGTTCACCCCCCCTTGAACTACCTCTATATTCCGCGCTTGGAGGGCTGATAAACCTTCTGAAATTAGATAAAGGTTTTCCAAGTTAGAAGCAGTGGCTACTAGCCGTCCTTCGGGCTTTAATCGTTGCCAAAGTTCTGTTAGGATATCTTTGATGGGTTTTCCCCCTTCGAGACAGATGCGATCGGGTAATGGGTCTAGTTCGTTGAGACAATTGGGAACTTGTCCTTCAAAAATCTTGACGTTTTGTACCCCAAAGCGATCACAGTTTTGGCCAATTAGACTGACCACGTCTTCATCTCGTTCAACGGCAATAATTTGACTATCAGGGCATAATAGGCCAAGTTCAACGGGAATAGTTCCGGTTCCTGCACCAATATCCCATACTACTGAGTCTTGTTTCAATCTTAAGGCGGAAATGAGCAGTAGACGCACTTCTCGTTTACTGAGGGGGATACCTGGTAGTCTTGCAAAGAGATTATCAGGAATACCAGGAGTTTTATAAGGCCAAAGCATAATTGTATAACCTTGTTGGAGTTAAATAAAGTAACAATTTGTAGCAGTGTTGGGAATCTTCTTTTTGTGCTGTTTAATATTGTAGGATAAGCTATGCAGGAGTTTTCAATTATTATTAATTTATCAAAGTTCAATGATCTCCATTAA
>JBFRWO010000375.1:0-3758 GCA_051439625.1 Crocosphaera sp.
ATTATTCCTGGAACCAGAGGACCAAAAGGTAAATGGCGCAAGCAACGTCAAGAAGTACCTACTCGCATTCACGTCAACGGCAATCGCATCAAAAATAATATTGATAAAGAAAATCTAGAGCCTGTAATTACTATCCGTCACGGCTCGTCTCACAAAATTTATTGCGATGAAGTAGAGATTAAAGGCCCTTGTAAACTGACTTATTCCCCCCATAAATCTATGGCAGGAGGGGCTAGGGTCTGGATTGAAGTAGATCCAGAGATCCCCATAATTCACAAGAATTTTGCTGTTTCATAGTATTTATTAGAACAAAAAACTTACTGCTATATCTTGTGTTGCTGGTTTACTAAATTTTACCTGCATATTAATGTTCTTCGCGTAGATGAACGAAATTGAATTATGACTATTATTACTGAATTAAAAACTTTATATGATATTGATCCTAATCAATGGCTAGAAGAAACAATTAAGATTTTAAAAGCAAATCGGTTTCATGAATTAGATTTAGAAAATTTAATTGAGGAGTTAGAAGATTTGGGACGGAGTGAAAAAAATGCAGTAGAAAGTCTCTTAGAACAGGTTATACGTCACTTATTATTGCTACAATATTGGTCACAAGAATATCAATACAATCAATCACATTGGAAGGCAGAAATTACAGGTTTTCGTACACAACTCAAGCGTAAATTAACTACTAATTTACGAAATCATTTACTAAAAGAATTACCATCACTTTATGAAGATGGCTTAGCTTATGTTAACCAAAAAACTAAGTTTGAGGTTGAATTTCCTCCCGAAAGTCCTTATTCTCTAACAGAACTATTGAATATTAATTACTTTCCTGAACCAGAGCATAATTAGTAATTCAGACCAACAATAAAAGGTCAGCATTACTAACAAATACTTACCTCACACCAATAAACCTCTCCAGAAATTAACATCAAACCCTTATATCATCAGGGTCAAATCTTAATTATTGGAGATGTCTACTATTTTAACCTTTCTTGGCTTTAATTAAAGGAACTCATTCCAAAATACCCAAATTAATGCAGGAAAATAAAAGTTTTTGATAATTTTGTCTAATCTATAAAGTCTTTTTTTATAGATATTTAGTTCCCATTAACTCTTTTTTAAACTCATTGGCAACATCTTTTTTTTTTCTGCGTCATGAGAAATTAAGCCTGTTTAATATTGCTTTTCCTCACTCATTTGAGCTATTCTTATGACCATTTTAAAATCATTTTTTGCTCTTTCTTCCCTACTTGGTTTGTGGCTAACAACTTTGCCAAGTCAAGCTGCAAAGCGTTTTAGTCTGTATCTTCCTAACAATGATTTTTGTGCGGTATATAAAGGGAGAATTCACAATGAGTATAAATTTGTACTCTGGGTTAACCAGGAAGATCAACTAACAATTGAAGCGAATGATTATTTAGAGGTTGCTGTTAGTCATCAAGGAAATGTAATTGCCCCTTACCAGGTAGACTCCGATCATCAGCCCATGAGTTCCCAATGGTTTTATCAGACTAAAATGCAACAAAAACATACAATTTTAGTCAAAGGAAATACCCCCAGAGCCAATATTCGCTTCTGTCTTCATGACAAATAAGCGAAAGGGAAAAATAGAGTTTATTCCTATTTTTCCCTTAAGTTGCAATGATGAAATCTCTTAGGCTAAAGTTAACGGGAAATGATGAGTATTCGGCGCGTGCATAGAGCGAATTCCTAAATTAGCACGATTAAGTAAATCTGCTTCTGTGGGAATAGCCCGGCCTTGACTATCAAGAATGGATTGATTAAAGTTAAACCCGTTCAAGTTAAAAGCCATAACACTAATAGCTAAAGCAGCACACCAAATGCCAATCACTGGGAATACCGCCAACACAAAATGAATGGAACGACTATTACTAAAGCCCAAACTAGGGATAAGAACACGGCCTAAATAGCCCAAATGTCCGCTAACTAAGTTATATGTCCCTTCTTGTTGACCAAAATGATAACCTTGGTTAATGGACTGAGAAAGGGTGGTTTCTCGGATTAAACTAGAAGTTACCAAAGAACCATGCAATGCAGAGAGTAGCGCACCTGCAAAGACACCTGATACCGCTAACATATGCAAGGGGTGCATCAAAATATTGTGGTCAGCTTGGAAGGCTAACATAAAATGGAAAGTACCACTAATTCCCAATGGCATCCCTTCAGAAAAGCTGCCTTGTCCCATAGGATAGATTAGGAAAATAGAAGTCGCTGCGGCAACGGGGGCAGAAAAGGCAACAGAAATCCAGGGACGCATTCCTAAGCGGTAACTTAATTCCCATAAACGCCCCAAATAGCACCAAACCCCGATTAAGAAGTGGAAAATAATTAATTGATAAGGGCCTCCATTATAAAGCCATTCCTGAACCGAACCGGCCTCCCAGATGGGGTAAAAATGTAAGCCGATGGCTGCGGAACTGGGGATCACGGCTGCGCTGATCAGGTTATTACCTCCCAAAATAGACCCCACGATCGGTTCTCTGATTCCTTCCATATCCACTGGGGGGGCTGCCATAAAAGCGATAATAAAGGCAGTGGTAGCCACGAGAATGGTGGGGATCATGATAACCCCAAACCAACCTATATAAATGCGGTTGTTGGTACTGGTTATCCATTCACAAACGTTGCGCCACAGGGGACCAAATTCTAGTTCTTTTTGGCGAGGAAATACATTCGTCATCGTTATTCCTCCTAATTATCTCAATTTTTTGCAATGAGAACAGTCCATCAGTATTTAACTAAAGCGATCTGATGGCATCGATGAGTTGTTGTATCTTAATTTCATTGTACGCAATCAGGAAAAAAATTCCTTAGTTCTTATACTTTTATTAAGTTTAATCCTTGATCTCATCAAGTTTTGGACAAGAATTCATGCTCTAAAATAAATTCAATGGAAGGTTTTATTATCTTCAATTAAATCATCATAGTTCATCCCTGGTGTATAATCTTGAATTTTTTGAATACTGCTTAAAATAAGATGGAATTGTTTTCATGTAAATTATCCTCAAATATTGTCGAAATATTGGCTATTCATTGAGGTCAGTTACTAACATTCTTGCTGCTTCGTATGCTGCATCTCTAAAGGGTAATAAAACCAGATCAGAACCAGCATTTTTGAGGATTTCCATTTCTCTTTCAGTGTGACTGGTTAAAGCAATTTTTCCTGGGAATTTTTGATGTTCTAAGGTATGTAATAAAGTTAGGCCAATTCGTTCGCCGGGTAAGGTACTAATTACCCATTTGGCTTGATTTAAAGGCAGGGTGGCTGCAAACTCGGGATCTTCAGCATCTCCATAAAAAGCTAATAGTCCTTGATTACGCCATTCTCTTACTAATTCTGGGTTAAAATCTACCCCTAAAACTTGTAAACTTGAACCGTTTAATGCTCTAATTAAACTTCCTCCATATCGTCCTAAACCAAATACAATAATATCAACATTAGATAGATTAACTTCGTCTAAATTACCTAATTTTTGGTGATGATGGGGAATTAATTTATCAAAATGGGAGACAATAGGTAATAATTTTTCATAAATAATATGAGAATCCATAATCATATAAGTTGAGACTCCCATGGTAATTAATCCCACCAAAGTAATTAACCCTAAAACATTCTCATCAATATGACCTAGCTCAAGTCCTAAAGCAGCAATAATTAAAGAAAATTCACTAATTTGACTCAAAGATAAACTGGTAATAGTGCTAGTATATTTCCGATAACCCAT
>JBFRWO010000376.1:0-2763 GCA_051439625.1 Crocosphaera sp.
ATATCTGCTTCTGTCACAGAATCAACCACTTCTTGAGTATAAAACACCAAAGTTGGACGCATAAAACCCAAAAACGCGAGTCTTTCTTCTGGTTCTCTTTCTGTTTTAACAATGCTAGAAAGTTCCCTCAAAGGTAACTGTCTTTGATTGTCTACAATTTGAGCAACAGGTAAGCCAACCCAGGAGAAAAATGCCAGAAACCCTAATAAGTTAGCCACCCATATCCAGCGACGATAATTACGGAAAAAGAGAAATAATAAACCAGAAAATGCAGCAGATGACCAAATAATTCCCCCTTTAATAGCTGAATTTGAACCTTGTAAAAGTTCTTTAAACTGGGGCATCATTGCATCTTCACCAATTAATTGATAAGCAAAGAAACTAGCCACACCTAAGCCAATTAAAACGCCAACATTGGCAATACCAGTCAACAAAAATAATAAATTCCAAATTCCTGATGATTCTTGTTCTTCTGATTTTGTCTCAACTTGTTCACTCCAAAACAAAGCAATAATAATAGCAGCAGCCGGCATCAAAGGAAGCACATAACCTGCTAATTTTGTCACGGAAACAGAAAAGAAAACAAGAACCACTAAAAACCAAGCTAAACAGAAGATTCCTAGATGATTTTTTCGAGATGAATCTATCCATTTTTGTCTCTGCCAAACCTTTAATTTAGCAATAGCTAAAGGTAAATATATTGACCAGGGTAATAACCCCACCATAATCACAGGAAGATAATAATACCATGCCCCAGGATGACGACTAACTACGCTGGTAAACCTTTGAACATTATGCAGTCCAAAAAACGTAGCAATATATTCTTGACCGTGTTCTAAAGTTACTAAAATAAACCAAGGAACAGAGATTAATAAAAAACTACTAATTCCTAATAACCAAGGAGTTTCTTTTACTACTTCGAAAAAACGTCCAACATATAAAAGAAAAGCAATGACAGTTAACCCAGGTAAAACCAAGGCCACTGGGCCTTTAGCTAACACACCTAAAGCCATAAAAACCCAATAAGCAATGTACCACCATTGCCCCACTGGTAGCCCATAATAGGACTTAGAACTTGTTTCAGAATAGCCATAACCTAAGAAGAAAGATAAGCAAGCTAAGGCAATTCCACTGGAAAGGAACATATCAGAAACTCCCGTTCTCCCCCAAGCTATCCAGAAGGGATTTAAAGCGATAATTCCTGCTCCTATCCAAGCAGAAAACCATAACTTTGTTGGAGTTTTATTGGTTTCATTTACCCGTGAAAAACCGAATATCTTTAGGGTATAAAAACCCAAAACCACAACAGCGATCGCAGCTAAAGCTGAGGGAATTCTTGCACCCCATTCGTTGAGTCCAAAAAGTTTAAAAGATAACCCTACTAACCAATAAGTCAAAGGCGGTTTATCGAAACGAGTTTCTCCATTCCAATAAGGTGTTACCCAGTCACCCGTTATTACCATTTGACGGGCAGCTTCGACAAACATTGGTTCTGTTTTATCCATTAAACCAATGCTTCCTAAATTAATAAAAAAGGCGATAAAACTAATGAAAAATAGCCACAAACCAGAAAAAAGCCAAAGATTCTTAGTATCCTTTTTCCAAGCAGAAACCATTTTATTTTTTTGATTTTCTATAGTTATTTTATTCATTATATATTTAAAAATTACGATATTTTTTGCTAATTGATTTCAAGAGAATAACACAGAAAAGGAAACCTAAATAAGCAACACAAACACCTGCGATTAAATCAGTAACCCAATGAATATTTAAGTAGATACTAGCCCAACCCATTAGAGCAACTAAAATAGTAGAAATAATGTACAAAAACGTTCCCCATTTTGGAAAATGAAAAGCTACTAAATAAGAAAGGTATAAATATAACATCAAATTGCCAGAAACATGACCACTAGGATAACTTTTCCCGTGAACATCAATTAACCCAGGTGCAGGGCGAATACGACCAAACCAAGGCTTTAATATTTGATCAATTAATATTAAAACTCCCAAGGCTGATATGGCCAAAACTTGTGCTTCTTGCCAGTAACGTTTCCAACATAAAAAAATCAATCCAGCAATGACAACAAAGACAGCAACCTCCGCCTCCCCTGTAAAGTAAGATACCCTAGCTAAGAGCATTAAACTAGGATGCTCAATTTGACGAGCCCACTCCAAAAAAGTTGCGTCCCAAGCATCAAGACTTCCTGAAACAACAGCCACGGTTAAAGCAATAAAAAAAAGTAAAATAGTAATAAAGGTAATGACAGTAGTATTCAGACCATTTCCTGTGTATTGTTTCAGTTTCATCTTCATACTGTTAGGGGATTTAATCAATAACTAATCGTCATTTTATAATAACATCAAGATTTGGAAACAGCTTTACGTTTATTTAACCTTGACTGCTTATGCTTGTTTTTATAATAAGCATTGAGTTACCTAAAATATTAATCTATTTAATATTAAATATGAACTAATAAAATAACCCGTACCTAGACGGATAACCTATAAAATTAGTTCCCAAACAACATACTAGGCCGTGTCTGCAAAGTTCAAAAATCTTAGTTGAGGGAAGCAGAGGAAGCAGAGGGGGAAATTAGTTTATTTTTAATATTCTAATAGTTTGCAGACAGACCCTAGAAAAAATAAGACCCCGTCGTTAACGACGGGGTTTAAATAATATTGAACTAAAAAAACTGGACTTTAACAAAAATCCAGCAGAAACAATGAGATTGATCAATTTCGTTACTATTTCGCTTAGAGTAT
>JBFRWO010000377.1:0-5660 GCA_051439625.1 Crocosphaera sp.
TCTTCAGTATGAACTAGGAGAAACTTCTGCTACTATTGTTTCTTCTGGCACTGCTTCTGGTATTAATTCTAATTACAATAGTCAAGGAGGATTCAACAACAACGGTGCCATTGGTCAAACCGGTCAGCCTAATAGTATTACACCTCCACCTGATGAAACAGTTAATATTAAGGAAGTTCCCGAGTCTAGGTCGTGGATAGGATTAATGCTTTTTGGTTTAGGTGCTTATTTTAAGAGAAACATAAGCACAAAGAGTTTTAACTAAAAAAAACACCACACTGATTTCTAGGGACTTTCAGTGTGGTGTTAGTAGTAAATAACCGTTTTGGTTGACTTTAGAAAAGTTTGTGAGGATTGAGAAAAATTAATCCAGCAATAACTAATAAAGCAGTAGTTAAACTATTTTCGGGGACACTTTGTGGAGTAGCATCATTTTCTTCTGAAGCCACCCTAACATTATTAAAAAAAGTACGTTCTGAGCCGGCAAAACCAAGTGAATCGGTTGATTGATCATTTGCACCTAAATCAAAATCAATGGCAAAGGTTTTTGCTGCTAACATATCTTCTAAACTTTCCCCATTAGAGGAATTGAGAACAATTGTTGCTAAGTTTAAGTCCCCTACAGCGGGTATATCAACATAGTCATCGCTGTAAATACTAAATCCATATTCACGTGGTCTATTTGTTGAAGGATCTATTGCCCATTGAGAGAATTCCGCCCCTAACATACCAGTGTTAAGGTCCAAGGTAAACGAGGTAGTTGTTGGCAAGTCTTGTGTTTTTGTAACGAATTCGTAGTCGTAATCCATACCTCGATAATTAGTTAATCGAAAATCTGTTAATGACTCAAACCCAATTAACCTGTTATAAGCGTCTACGGAGCTATCTTCCCATTCTAATGACATATTACCCACTATATCGTCCTGATCATCAAATATATTTAGACCGAGTGATGCAGCTTGAACGGCGCTAATAGGGGCAAGGCTTAAAACAGCACCCATACCTATACCTAACCCTAGTATTCCTAGAGAAGCTTGTTTCATATTCATATTCTATTGCTCTTAAATAGTTAGTTCGGTTTCTAAACCGAGTTTAATTATGAGACTGTTATTTATCAATGTTTAAAATCACTATTAGTATATGATTTTGATCATCGACTATTTGTAATAAATATGTTAGGCAAAATCGGTCAAAATATCATTATTTTTATAGCTTTATCTTCAGTAAATATCCTGATATCAATCAAGTCAATATTAAGTAATTTTACTGTTAACTTGAATAGATTGCTTTTGCCCTAGACTGTAATCTTTACATTAACTCACAAGAGTATAATAGTTAGAAAATAAGCTAATAATATCTAAATGACTTTTGATTTATATCTCTTAGAAGGTTTTAGATACTTTTTGTGAAGTCAATCTTAAGAAAAATCGGTTCTACAGTATGAACTATGCTAAATCATCAAATCAGATTTAAAACTGTTTTTTAGTATAGTATGTACTGGAGAACCCATAAAACTAAAGGCGGCACCCAGATTCGAACTGGGGATAAGGATTTTGCAGACCCCTGCCTTACCACTTGGCTATGCCGCCGTTTTAGACACTCCTACAAGTATAGCAAAGATTATCCAACCAAGGCAAGAGCTAAATTCCAACAAAACCTAAATTTTTCTTAAGAAAAGTAACAGTGATCTTACTTAGAAAACCCAGTTGTGCAGTGGAAGAAACTGACATAAGGTCTCTTCCCATCGGTTTAACGGTGAGTATAGACTGAAAATGGAGGTGAGGCGTGTCAATAAAAAGCCGTTCTTTGTTTACTTTACGCCCAAACAATCCTAATGAATAAGACGTACAAACTACTGGTCGGGACAATGTTATTGTTGGGATTAAATACTGTATCCTTAGCTCAAAAGGCCGATGCAGCGAATCCTTTTGCACAATTTTATAATAACAATTGTGTACCTGAAGCGAAAAAAGTGGGGTTAACTGAAGCAGAAGCAACCCAAATCTGTGAGTGTACAATTAAAACATTACAACAAAAATACTCCACAGAAGCGTTTGCAACCCTTTACACCCAATATAGAAATGGGGATAATACAGCCAGAAGAACCCTAACCCGTTATGGGGAAACCTGTTCTCAGGACGTTCTGGATGATATTCTTTGGGAAAACTAAACCCAAAAATGATGATCTTCTGGATCAATAATTAGGGAAATTTCGTCATCCATCCCCATAAGCTGAAGACTTTTTTAAGATTGGTTTTCAGCTAACTTTGTTATAACCATAAGATAGGTGTGAGTAAGGCAAACGTATGAACTCATCTTGGCGAGAACAGTTAAATATATCCCGTGTGGCCATAAAATACGCACGAGTGACCGTGTTTATAGCGATTGCAGTGGCAGTGGCGGGGATATTTGCTTTTAGTTCCCTCAAATATGCCTTATTTCCGGAAATTCCCTTTCCTGTGGTCATTATTCAGGGAACTGCCCCTTTAGAAACAACTTTAGAGACGGAGAAACAGTTAACCAACCCTCTAGAAACCTCTTTGCGATCGCTGGAAAATGCGGAACTATTTTCTTCTACTTATCCTGGGCAAACTATCATCAATGTAGCTTTTGCAGCCGGTTTAAATCTAGATCAATCGACGCAAACCGTTAAAAACTACCTCGGACAAGCAAGTTTACCTCCTGATAGCACTATAGAGGTCACACCGTTTAATCTGAATGAGTCCGTAGCGGTAACCTATGCTATTTCCAGTGAGACGCAACCAGTAAACATTTTAGCATCTATTACTCAAGAACAAATTATCCCCTCCCTGGAAGCGGTTCCAGGGGTGAGACGGGTTGATTTATTAGGAGATAGTTCTTTAAGAGAGGCAGAGAATAATAATAGTGTAAACACTAATCCTCCGACGTTAACTCGTTTAAATCAAGAGGATATTTTAGCGGTTCAAGTGATTAAAAAAGCTGAGGGTAATACTTTAGATGTGGTTGCTGCTGTAGAAGAAGAAATTAGAAATTTAAGAGAAAATTTTCCAAATATTAGTTTAGTTATTGCTGAAACTCAAGCAGATTATATTAAAGAGGCAAGTCAAGCAACTTTAGAAGCTTTATTAGGGGCTATTGTTCTGGCTATCTTAGTTATTTTTCCTTTTTTACGTAATATTCAAGCTACTTTAATTACTGCCTTAGCTATTCCGATGTCATTGTTAGGAACTTTTATTGTAATGGCGGTAGCAGAGTTTAATTTAGAAACTATTACATTATTGGGTTTAGCCTTAGTTATTGGCATTATTGTTGATGATGCTATTGTGGATGTGGAAAACATTTCTCGTCATATTGATGAGGGAATGAGTCCTAAACAAGCAGCAATTAAAGGAACAGATGAAATTGGCTTAACTGTGTCTGCTTCAACTTTAACTTTAGCGGCGGTGTTTCTTCCTATTGCTTTGATTGGTGGGAACCTGGGACAATTTTTTAAACCTTTTGGTATGACTATAGCTGCTGCGGTTTTAATCTCTTTATTAGTGGCAAGAACTTTATCCCCAGTTCTGGCGATGTATTGGATTAAACCGAGAAAAAGAAAGGTACAAAATCAACAAAAACCGTTTATTTTAGTTCCCATATATAGACGTATTTTAAATTGGTCTCTATACCATCGTAAAGCAGTTATTGCTATTGCTTTAGTAAGTTTTGTTGTGGGTTTAGGGTTGATTCCTTTTATTCCTCAAGGTTTTGTTCCTAAGTTAGATCGGGGAGAGTTTAATGTTATTTATACTTTGCCTAATCCGAAAATTCCTAATCGTTTAAAATTACCTCAAGAAAGTGACAATAATCAGCCTTCTTTATTTCAAGGCTTAATGGACTCTCCTGAACGCTTTTTATTGGGGAGAAATTATCGGGTGGGTAGTAGGTTAGAAGGGTTAATTTTAGAAGAAAGTGATGTTGAATCAGCTTATACTATTGCCGGTTATCAAGGCAATCCTCTTAGGGGCAGAATCTATGTTCAACTTAAGGATAATCGTACTTTAACCACTAGCCAAGTTCAGGAACAAATAAGAGAAAAGTTGCCAAAATTGAAAGGGGGAAGTATTAGTGTAGAGGATATTCTTTTTATTGAAACTGGTGATGATAGTCCTTTCAAAATTGCTCTACTCAGTAACAATTTAGATAGTTTACAAGAAACAGCTAATAAGTTGAAAAATCGCTTAGAAAATATCTCAGGATTGGTAGATATTAAGCTATCAGCTAGTACAGAAAATGCCGCTATTGAGCATTTCCAACAACAAAGAGTAATATATTTAACTGCTAATTTATCCGAAGGAATTGGTTTAGGAGATGTTACCAAAGAAGTGATAAAAATTGCTGAAGAAATGTTGCCTAATGATGTTACTTTTGATATTCAAGGTGCATCGGCACAAGTACAGAGTATTTTTAAAGAATTTGCTATGGCTTTATTCTTTGCTATCCTATCTATGATGGTGATTTTATATTTGACTTTTGGTCGCTTTTTAGAGTCTTTTGTGGTACTTTTATCCTTACCTTTATCGGTTGTTGGGGCGATGTTTGCTTTATTAATTACTCAAAGCGATTTTGGCATGATATCTTTAATTGGGTTAATATTCCTGTTAGGACTACTGGATAAAAATGCGATTCTATTGATGGATTATACTAACCAATTAAGGGAACAGGGAATGAGTCGTCATCATGCTATACTCAAGACAGGAGAAATCAGGTTACGACCGATTATTATGACCACTGCATCAACTATTTTAGGGATGCTTCCTATAGCAGTTGGTTTGGGTGCCGGTGCAGAATTAAGACAACCCATGGCCGTCGCTATTATTGGCGGTTTAATTACATCTTCTGTGTTAAGTTTAATTGTGGTTCCTGTGCTTTATACTTTATTAGAAGATGCTTGGGAAAAACTGCTTTTTCCAAAAATGAAACGAGTTGATAACTAATTAGGGTTGAGGTTATATCATTAATAATGAGCAAAAAATGTGCGATCGCATTAGGAAGTAATCTAGGAGAATCATTAAACATTTTAGAGACAACAATCACCTTGTTATCTCAACATCCTTATCTTGAATTAATAAACTATTCTCCTTGGTATCGAACCACTCCCATCGGACCACCTCAACCAGATTATTTGAATGGTTGTGCTATCTTAGAAACCAGTCTAACCCCCGAAGACTTATTACAAACTTTACTCGCTATAGAACAAAAATTTGGGCGTATTCGTCGAGAAAAATGGGGACCAAGAACACTAGATTTAGATTTATTATTATATGATGATTTAATCTTAGATACTCCTAATTTAACCATACCTCACCCTCTAATGTTAGATCGAGCATTTGTATTAGTTCCTTTGGCGGATATTGCAGTAACTTGGGTTCATCCTATTACAAAAAAAACTATCCAAGAACACCTTAAAGGGTTAAACTGTGAAGGTGTTCAACCATTAATTAGTTAAGTTTATGTCAACAGAAAAAGAATTACCGACTTATTTAGAACAACAGCTTTTTTATCGGGGCAGAAAATTCAATTTTGATGTTAATAAATTACGTTTACCTAATGGGGTTGAAGGGAACTGGGAGTGTATTCGACATCCTGGAGGGGCCTTAGCTGTTCCTATTACCAAAGAAGGGAAATTAGTATTAGTT
>JBFRWO010000378.1:0-10346 GCA_051439625.1 Crocosphaera sp.
GGGGAAACAGTTGTCAAAACCACCGATGAAGTGGGGATGAACAGCGATTTTAAAGAAGCGATCGCCTTCGCCATCTTAGCGTACTGGCGATATGTAAGTAAGATTCCGGGAAATTTACCCCAGGTGACTGGGGCGACAGAAGAAAGGTTACTAGGTGAGATTCACTATCCCAGCTAAAAAATATCAAGACCTGTTAGTTTTCTGTAAATTTAGGGAAATCTAAAGTAGGGAAACTTAAGAGTGATAGCCGTCAGAGGATTCAAGAGGAAAAAAACAGAAACAGTTATATATTCCTTGGCTAATCAAATCAACTCTACCTTTTCCCATCTAGGACTCAAATTTTGTAGTTTAAGGAGATTAAGGAGTGGTATCTTGGCTCATAGCTTTTTAATGGAAGCCGGACGTTGGACAATTGAGGGAAATTGGCTCGAACGCAATGAAATGCCCCTACCAGTCAAAGGGAAAAGTATCGTGGCCTGGAGTAATGATAATTGGTTCACCATGGTAACAAAATTGGTATTTCCCCAAAGCGATCGCCCCGAAATTGCCTTTCAATATCGAGGACACCTCAGCGGAGAAGAACGAGAATATACCTATGTTCTTCAACAAAGTGTCTTAGGAAAAGTAGAAGGAGAAGGATGGATCGGCCCTGACTCCATTGTTCAACGCTATTGGGTATTAAGCGATCGCCAGCGACGTAGTGGCTTTGAAACCTTTTACCGCCTTAATAATAATACCTATCATTTTTCTGGTGGCCTACTGACTGGTCATTATCTGACTAGCACCATGGAAGCAATATTTGAACGTCAATTTTGATGTTTATTTTCTACTCTAAAACTTATTTTGTCTAACTCCTATTACCATTAATGAACGAACCATTATGAATCCCCCAGTTACCATGAAAGAAACTCATCAACGCCGCTTATTGACTAACCGTTATCAACTGATCGATCTGGTTGGTAGTGGCGCGATGGGTCAAGTCTATCGTGCTGAAGATAAACTGCTTGGTGGTGTCACCGTTGCTGTTAAATTTTTGTCTCAAGCTTTGCTCAACAGTAAAATGCGCGATCGTTTTGAACGAGAGGCCACGGTTTCTGCTTTATTGGGGGAAAAAAGTAATCATATTGTGCGAGTACGAGATTATGGGGTAGATGAAAAAGAAATCCCCTTTTACGTCATGGAATTTCTGAAAGGGGAAAGTCTCAGCGAAATTATTAAGTTTCGCCCCTTAGCTCTGGAAAGATTTTTAAAAATAGTCCGACAAATTTGTTTTGGTTTAGAATGCGCCCACAAAGGGATTATGTTTGAAGGGGAAATGTGTCCCATTATTCACCGAGATATCAAACCCAGTAATGTTTTAGTGGTTGATGATCCGGCTTTGGGAGAGTTAGTCAAAATTCTTGATTTTGGGATTGCTAAATTAATTCAGTCAGGGGAGGCACAAACCCAGTCATTTATGGGAACTTTAGCCTATTGTTCCCCAGAACAAATAGAAGGTAAAGAACTCGATAGTCGTTCGGATATTTATAGTCTGGGGGTGATGATGTATGAAATGGTCACGGGAGAAATGCCCATTTTCCCAGAAAATTCATCTTTTGGGGGTTGGTATGAAGCTCATCACTACGCCAAACCCAAACCCATTCCGGCTAAATTCGGTCTTCCGTCAGACTTAGAAAGTTTGATTTTCCAATGTATGGCTAAAGCTCCTGATGAGCGTCCTCAAACCACCACAGACATTTTAAAGAAATTAGAACAATTAGAATCGTCTCCAGTAGAATCAGAACAAGAAACTTTAGTTGCTGCTCCCAAACCTGCGGCGGATAAGTCCACTAGGCCCACTAAGTCCACTAAGCCCACTTTTAGAAGAACTGCTCCTAAAGGGGATGACATTTGCTTAAAAATGACTTGGCCTGAGGACAAACCTCGACAAAAAATTGTTTTTCCTCACGTTATCCGCGCTTCTGAAGGGAATTTTCCCAGTCTTTGGGTGATGCTCAATGAAGAAGATATCGCCAATCGTCTTTCGAGTATTCGTTACAATCAATTTATTTTTATTACCAATCCCCATCCCATGATTTTGTGGATCACTGTACTCTACCATCGTGAACGCGGACCGAGATGGTTACCCTGTTATTTGGATCTCAAAAGTTCCTCTGGTCAACGGTTTGCTCGTTTATTGGGACAGTCGGGTTCCTATTGGATTTTGTTTTTTGCTCTGGAAAAAGGTAAGACCTGTCAGCACGTTTTAACTACCACTATTGCTCCTGATCAATGTCAAAATTTACAAGAATGGGCTGATAAAAGTCAACTTTTGCGAGGGGGTAAACCGCAAATTACTAAACGAATGTTAAAACAGGAATTTGAGAAGTTGAAACCCACTATTGACAATAAGCTTAAAGCCGCTTATACCACGTCTCGCAATGGCTCTAGTTTTTAGTAATTTTGATGCTTACAGTGGGTTTTTAACTAATAAATTTTGCATAAAAAAGAGGGTTAAGCATTTTTTCTTTGCCTAACCCTTCTAAATAGAAAATCTATCCTAAATGCTAGTTATTAGCTCCATTGGGATTATATTCTGCAATTTTAATCTCCACTGGCTTAACATCCCAGATTTCATTACAATATTCAGCAATGGTACGATCAGAGGAGAATTTACCCATTCTTGCAGAATTGAGAATAGACATTTTCGTCCAGTTTTCTTGATCGCGATAAGCTTCACTAACTGCATCTTGACAGTCAACATAAGCTTGATAGTCAGCCATTAACATATAGGGATCATCGGTCATTAACTGCTCAACAATGGGCCCAAATAACTCGCCGTCACCATGACTAAAGTGGCCGCTAGAAATGCGATCGATTACAGCCTTTAAGCTACCGTTGTTGTGGTAATACTCACTGGGAGAATAACCTTGGGCTTTGCGATCGTAAACTTCGTGGGCGGTTAAACCAAATAAGAAGAAGTTTTCTGGGTGTGCTTCTTCGCGGATCTCAATATTTGCCCCGTCTAAGGTACCAATGGTTAAGGCCCCATTCATGGCAAACTTCATGTTACCGGTTCCAGACGCTTCTTTACCTGCGGTGGATATTTGTTCTGATAAGTCAGCAGCAGGATAAACCCGTTGACCCAAAGAGACGTTAAAGTTGGGCATAAATACCACTTTTAAGCGGCCGCGAACATCGGGGTCATTATTAACTACATCGGCCACAGCATTGATTAATTTAATAATTAATTTAGCCATGAAGTAACCCGGGGCAGCTTTTCCACCGAAGAGGAAGGTACGGGGAACATAGTCACCGTTGGGGTTTTCTTTGATGCGGTTGTAGAGGTTAATGATCTCGAGAACCATTAAATGTTGCCGTTTGTATTCGTGAATACGTTTGACCTGCACATCGAACATGGTGTTAGGGTCGATGTGGATGTTACGATATTTCAGGAGATAATCGGCTAAACTCTGTTTATTTTGCTGTTTAATCTCTCGCCATTGTTTACGGAAAGCTGCATCATCGGCAAATTTTTCCAGTTTCCGCATTTCGTCGAGGTTTTTTAACCAACCAGAACCAATTTTTTCGGTTACTAAAGCCGATAGTTTGGGGTTACTTAACAAGATCCAACGACGAGGAGTAACACCATTGGTCTTATTGAAGAATTTCTCGGGCCAGAGTTTGGCAAAATGTTTGAGGGTGTCTTTTTTGAGTAACTCGGTATGTAAGGCGGCTACTCCATTGATAGCATGGGACCCTAAACAAGCTAGGTTAGCCATGCGGATCAATTTTTCTTCTCTTTCTTCAATTAATGAAATGTTGGTGATTAAGTCGTCATCACCGGCGAAATAAGTACGTTGATCTTCTAGGAAGCGATGATTTAATTCGTAGATGATTTCTAAATGTCTAGGGAGTAATTCACCAAAAATGCTCACTGGCCAGCGTTCTAGGGCTTCTGGCATTAAGGTATGGTTGGTGTAGGCTAGGGCGTTGGTGGTTATTTCCCAAGCTTTATCCCATTGATAATTATGTTTATCCATCAATAGGCGCATCAACTCAGCTACTGCTACGGCCGGGTGGGTGTCGTTGAGTTGTACGGCAACTTTATCAGCGAAGTGATCTAAGTTGTCGTGGTTGCGTAAGTGTATACGAATTAAGTCTTGTAGAGAGGCAGAAACAAAGAAATATTGTTGTTCTAGGCGTAATTTACGACCGGCTGGGGTGTTATCGTTGGGATAGAGAACTTTGGAGATGGTTTCTGCATCCATCTTTTCTTGTACAGCGCGATCGTAATGTCCGGCGTTGAAGGCTTCAAAGTTAAAGTTTTCGCTGGCCTCTGCTTTCCACAGTCTTAAGGGGTTAACGGTGTTGGTGTCGTACCCGGGAACCGGTGTATCGTAAGGAACGGCTAAAATGGTGCGATCGGCTACCCAGAAGGTTTTGGGGTTACCGTTTTCGTCGTGGGTTTTCTCGGTGTGTCCCCCTAACTTGATTTCTACAGCATCATCGGGACGCGCTATCTCCCAAGGGTTCTCGAACCTTAACCAGTTATCCGGAATCTCTACTTGCCAACCGTCTTGGATGGTTTGGTGGAAAATACCAAATTCATAACGAATACCATAACCAATGGCCGGCATGGCTAGAGAGGCTAAGGAGTCGAGGAAACAAGCAGCTAAACGACCTAAACCCCCATTGCCTAAACCGGGATCTGGTTCTTGTTCGATGATATCCTCGAAGTCGATTTTCATCTCCGTCATGATATCTTTCATGGTGTCATATATTCCCAGGTTGACTAGGTTATTGCCTAAATGACGACCCATGAGAAACTCGGCGGAGAAATAAGAAACTATCTTAACTTCTTCTTTTTTGTAAGTTTCAATAGTTTTTAAGAAGCGATGTAGTAAGCGATCGCGGACTGTATAGGACAAGGCCATATAATAGTCTCGCAAAGATGCTTTAGAACGATCAACCCCTTGAATATAAAAAAGCTGATCCAGAAACGCCCGTTTTAGGGTTTCTTTGTCCATTCCTGTACGATCATCTTCAATTTTAATGTTAGTCTTTTCGGGACTGGTGCTAGTTTTTTTGACTTTTGGCGTTAATGTACTCATAAATGAATCCTTTTGGGGCTATGCAAAACTTTTCTATAGATTCCAATAGCAATCATGGCACCATCAGCAATGGGTAAAGTATCAGGAAAAAAGTTAAAGTTTACTTAATTTTGAGGCTTTAACTTTTACAGATTTCCTTAACTTAGAATGTGTCGTGCTACATAGGCCAGAATATACTATTTTGTGGCGTAATTAGATGGCTTTAGTTACGCTTTCTTGACAATTGTTTTCCCGTTTTTTGGATATAATTACAGTATAATCATAGAATATCAACTTGATTTTTATATATTTTCTTTAGTTTTATTTAAGGTCAACGAATGATATAGTTTAAGTCATTTCTTCCTCAACTCGAAAAATTGTTTGTGCTTACACTCAGTTAATATTATTTTGAGCAAAGTTAAGCATATTTTTGGCTTGATTAATAATTTCTATAGCTTCCTTGGAGTAATATTAGGATTAAGATTATAGTCAGCTTCTATTCGTTAGACTGTACGGTATGATTCTTGGGGAGTTAGTCTAAACTCCAGTTTGAACATAAGCCTTTTTATTAATCTAGGTGATCAAGATCACTGACTAAGGGGAGTTAGTAAAATAATATAGTTTTATATAGGTACTAATTATTATAGTAACTTGTGTCATATATTAAAAGAATTATAAATGAAAAAAAATTTTTGTCAATCATTCATTAAAATTACGGAAAAAAAAAATAGGGGGTACACCTTATTAGAAACTTTAGCTACTATATCTATTATTGGAATACTTGCAGTTATCGCAGGTCCTGTAAAAAGTTGGGTTGAAAATCCTTTAGCAAATGGAACAAACCAAACTGTTGCGATATTCAATTTGATACGAATACGTGCTATTTCTACTACCTCAGCTTATCGAATTAAACCAGATCCTTTCGCTCCCAATAATAAATTTAAAGTTCAGATCGCCAGAACAAGAGGTTGCGAAAGTTCAACAGAATTAACGGTTGAGGCAACATCAGCAGATGTTGAACTAACAGTAGCTTCAACAGAAGGGTTAGTTGTAGGAGATAGTATTATTGTGGGTAGTGATGAGGATAATAACGAAATTATAGCAACCAATTCCTCAACCATAACCCTAGGAGAACCATTAGGTACTTCCCAAGAAGAAAATGCGACTGTTGAACTAATTAATAACTGGTTGAACGATATGAATTTTACAGAAGAAGAGTTAATTTTACCAGAAGAAATCACTATAAGCGGTGATTCTACAGAGTGGACTTTATGTTTTGATAGTCGAGGCCATGCGAATCTTTATGATGCTTCAGGAGTAGTCAACGGAAATTTAGTTTTGACCTTAACCAATACTGGTAATCAAGAGCAAAGCGAAATCACCATTTTCGGAGGAGGTGCTGTTCAAGTTAACTATCTTGATTAAATCAAACTTAATACTTATAAAGACTAAATAAATCTAGAGATAACAGGTGGTTTATAGTGAGCGTTTTAAAACTGATTCTACCTAAAAAAAATAAAAACTTAGGTGCTGGGTTACTAGAAAATATGATTGCTTTAATTATCGTTACTACAACTTTATATGTAATGATACCGATATTTTTGACTGAAAAAGAGCAAAAGATCAACCAAAAAATTTTAACAGGAGGTATAGCTTTATCAAAAGAACATCTAGATAATTTAAGACGACAAAGAATTCTCAATATTCCCTTAGGAGAATCAACAATTCAGCAAGATAATTTAGGTTATTCTTATGATTTAAAACAATATGTCTGTACACAAGAACCTATTATCAATGCTAACGAATCTGTAACTTGCGAAACCAGTATTGACAGTGAGAGTAATTTACGTCACGTTCTTTTGAGAGTAAAAAAAAATGGAAAAGAAATATATACAGTTCAAACCGCATTCACTCGACTTAGATAAATTAAAGAGAAAGACTCCAACTTCGACTTTTTATATGGGAATCTATTTGTTTAAACTTAGATTCTCTGGTCATAAAGGAATAACCCTTGGGGAACTGCTTATGGGAACTTTAGTCTCAGCGGTTATTATCAACCTGGGTTTTATGGGTTTTTCCTGGTGTCGAAAAATGTATCTTCAAGATCAACAAAGTAACGATGTTAATCAAACCCTTCGGAATGTTTTTGAAGTAGTTAGCTCTGATATTCGGCAAGCAGGAGAAGGCTTTGCTGAAGATCCTAATTTTCCTAGCCTTGTTATTACTGAAAACTCAGGTAATTCAGAAGTTGGTATTCGGCGTAGCTTATTAACAGGCAGTCTTCCTGTATGTCGTCAGGTTGTCTCAGGAACTTCTGATGCAGTTGTCGTCGTGGATGAAACTGGTTCTGTGGCTGGTTGTGATGTCATTGATGATGACAATAATGGCTGGCCTGATAGTTTAGATATTTGGAGAAACTATCGTGTATCCAATGGAGCTACTATTCGTGCTTTTATTTATGATGGTACTGGAAACGGAGAATTTTTTGATTATAACGGGGAAGAAACATTTGCTACAGATGGATCTAGTGTTGCTCCCTCTCCAGATGTTGTCGCATCAGCCTCTATCACTACCGATAGCCATACCTGGCAAAATACCTACGAAGCAAATGGTTCTAGTCGAATTTATTTGATCGAGGAACGTCGTTATCGATTACGAAACAATAATTTAGAGTTAATAATCGATAATGATGAGGAGCAAGCCTCTAGCATTGTGGGTAATCTAGAAGCTTTTCAGGTGATTGCTCATATTCAACAAGATTTATCTTTGAATTCTTCCCAACAATATACCTGTACCGTTATTCCTCCTAACAACTCCAGTTCTTGCAACGCAACGCTGCCCAATCCTTATGTTTGGTCCCAAATTAAATTTATTGAAATTAAGCCCAAAGTTTTAATTTCTAACTATTATTCATCTTCTCTCGAAACAGAACAATCTCAAAAAGTTTTTCCGCGAAATATTTTGAATTATTAAAGGATATCAGTGATGAAAAAACCCTCTCAAATTAATAAAAAGTTGATTTTTTTCTTGAAAAGCTTATCTAGGCAGTCTTTAAATAGGGACAAAGGATATATGTTTATTTTAGCGATTAGTCTAGGTTTAGCACTTCATTCACTGTTACTAGCATATGCTGTTGCGGTAAAAGTTGAACGTACCACTACTAAAGGTGCATCTGACATCAATAGTGGATTTTATGGGGCTGAAGCAGGACTGAATCGCAGAGCAGAAAAAATTAGAAAAACTTTTATTGACTTTAATCAACCTTCAGGATCAAGTCCATCCTCTGTGGCTGCTTGTCTAGACTCTGATGCTACTAATGACGGCACTGGAGATTATCAGTGCCAACAATCTGAGTTTGCTCCTGCTTCGGAAAATAAAAACGGTCATCTCGCAGCCACTTATGTAGTTGAGCGAAATGGTGGACAACCTAAAACAGGTATAGTTCCTAGAGGGGAAGCCTACCAAAATCTGAATATGCTTGAATATACTTATTCTTTAACCAAACTTCTGGTACTGCTGTCTCTTTAACAGAAGGAGAGTTACGAAGTTTACGTCAACCTATTTTGGTTAGTCAAGAGCTAGCTGACATTAGCGATGCTGATTTTCAAGTTTGCACTCCTGAACTTTCACCACCCATTATTGCTGGTTTTACCCTAACTCAGAACCAACAACTACCAAAACTTTTATATGTTGCTATCCTTTCTCAAGCAACTCCCATTCCCTATTCATTGCTGTCTGAACCACTTAGCAATTCTGCTTTTTCTGGGATTAGAACATATTTACTGAATTCAATTAACTCAAAATTTTCTCTGTCTTTGACTTCCTTACCAACC
The DNA here is from genome assembly GCA_051439625.1 of Crocosphaera sp. Lineage (GTDB taxonomy): Bacteria > Cyanobacteriota > Cyanobacteriia > Cyanobacteriales > Microcystaceae > Crocosphaera. The sequence continues at coordinate 8,906 of JBFRWO010000378.1, forward strand.
ACGATTACTGATCTCACACCCAATGAAATTGCAGCTTTAGATAGTCGCTGTTTTGTTAGTGGTGTTTTACAAGATATTGGACGAAATGATCCTTCTCATAAATCTCTTCACCGTTTTCATAATGATCGAGAGAATCGGGATATGCGTCTGTTGCAAATCAATTTTAAAAGTTTAGCTATTTGGAATAAAGTCGGTCGTTATGTTCAATTTAATAGTGGGATCGTCACCAATAATAATAGTAATGAAGGATTTTCAGCAGAACACAGACTGTTTAGCACAGCAAGTTCTGATAGTGATGCTCCTGAAGGTTCCTTTCAAAACTTAGGATTAGCTGCAAGTGATTCAAGTGATGGCGGTTTAGTTATTTATGGAACAATTGATAGTAGTGACTATCCTGATGCTGCTGGAAACACCAGTCCTTACGGTTTTGCCCTTACTCAAGGCCAACAATTGATAAGTTTAGCAAGAAATCTTTCTATTAATAATCCGCTAGGTGTGACTTTTGCCAGCGATCAAGCTATTTATGTACAAGGAAATTACAATAGCGTGAATAAACAACCAACTGCTATTTTAGGAGATTCTATTAATATTTTATCTAATGCTTGTCTCAATGCAAATAAAGCGATTAATAAAAACTCTGATAGAAACTGTGACATTGATGGGAGCAAACAAAATGGAGCGGAAACTATTATTAATACTGCCTTTTTGGGGGGAACTGATATTACTAATTCCAGCTCAACTTCTGGATATAACGGCGGTCTGGAAAACTATCCCCGATTTTCAGAGAACTGGGCTGGGCAAACCTTAACTTATCGCGGTTCTTTTGTTAGTTTAGGAACTCCTATCCATGTTCGAGGACGATGGTTAGATCAAGAATACGATGCCCCTAATCGTAATTGGGACTATGATCTCGATTTTAATGATGCGGATAATTTGCCTCCATTAACTCCTAGATTTGTTTACTTGAGACAAGAATCTTTTATTCGTAATTTTCAATAATAGAACGAACCCTATATTTCCGCCTCTAGCTGAAGTTTTTTAAAAGAAAGAGTAGTAACTAGGGACTTTTTTCATAATTAAATTATTTTTCACTAACGTAAACACAACTAACTAAAGCACCATATTCTATACACATATCAGAGATAAAGTCAATTGTTTTTTTATGTTTTTCTTGAGGCGGTTTTGCAGTTTTAAGTATCACTAATATATCAATATCTGATTCTAACTTTGCTTCTCCTCTTGCTTGAGAACCAAATAAAATTAAATTGACTAAATTTTGTTGATAAATTTCTTGAAATCGTTGCTTAACTAGAAACAAAATTTCTTCTAGTTTTTGATGTTTACCTTTATCTTTTAAAATTTTATTCATGGTTAAAATAATCTCTAAATTATAATTTTTTTTGTCATTCCGAGGAACTAGAAATCTCTTTGACGTTATAAC
>JBFRWO010000379.1:0-10670 GCA_051439625.1 Crocosphaera sp.
TGAGTAATACGGACATAAGCAGTGGTTTTGGGTAGATATTTAGAACTCACAGTGGGATTAATCCTTGGTGTCTGTAGCAGTTTTCAATTGAGTGTATTATATATTTTGGTTGAGTGAGTGTGGGAAGACTAGGGGGTGTCTGCAAAGTTCAAAAATCTTAGTTGAGGGAGGCAGAGGAAGCAGAGGAAGCAGAGGGGGAAATTAGTTGATTTTTAATATTCTAATAGTTTGCAGACAGACCCTAGAATCAATATTAATATTTTGCTCTATATTCATTCAAAAGTTTTTCTTTGAGATTCCCCGGGTTAAAACCACAGGGATTCTAGAATTATGGAAAAAGTTCGATCAAACTACCTGACGACGCAAAAAAGTGATAATTTCTTGACTAACTTCTTTGGGCCAGTGTTCTTGGGGATAATGTTTCGCCTCATCTAACTTAACCATCTCAATATTAGAAACATTAGCGGTCAATTTTTCAGGAATATCAGACGATAACCAAGGATCACCCATACCCCAAAGCATCAAGGTTGGAACACTCCAAGCAGAAAACTCTTTTTCTATGTTTTTCAAGGTTTGAGATAGCTTAAGATTTTTTGTGGTTGTTAACAAAGCGCGTCCCACAGCAGAACTTTTCAGATAGGGTTGTCGAAAAATATCTAAATCTTGATCCTCTATGACAAAACCACTGCCTTTTTCCAGGGTACGATCCACCAATAAGGGATCTTGAGTCACCATATCCCCCACAAAGGGAATAGTCCATTGCTGCATCAACCAAGGAAGTTTAACGTCAGGAGATAAAGGGGTATTGAGAACAATTAAGCGATGGATGGTGTCAGGATGCTTAAAAGCGTATTGGATGGCTACAGAAGCCAAAAAACCTTGCACCACTAAAGATACTTGCTCCAATTCCAACCCTTCAAGAAACTCAGCAAACGCCTTTTCATAAGCATCTGAGGTATAAGCAAAGTCTCGTTTATCTGGTTTAGCAGAAAACCCTGAACCGATCCAGTCAGGGGCGATCGCCCGAAACCCTTGGTCTTCTAAATTATCCATCACCCTACGCCAAATATAACTATGACTGGGCAAACCATGAAGCAAAACCACTGGGGGTTTATTGTTGGGGTTGTTGGGGGTAACTTCCCGATAAAACCATTCTAAGGAACCAATCGTTATTGTTTGTTCTGTGATCATCGATGTTTAATTGTCTTTTCTGCTTAAAGTGTATACATTAGAGTAGAACTTATATGATGGACAATAGCCGAAGGTTAATAACAGTTGACTTATACTTATATTGTCAGTTGCGTTAATCTAATTAGAGAAACCCATTTAACCGGTAACTTAGTTCATAAAACACAGGAGATAAAATAGCTTATGCAAGAGCTTGCTTTACGCCCAGAACTCGATTTTAACAGCGACACCTACAAAGATGCTTACAGTCGCATCAACGCTATTGTCATTGAAGGGGAACAAGAAGCCTATGAAAATTATCTTGATATGGGCGAACTTCTTCCAAACGACAAGGAGGAGTTGATTCGTCTGTCTAAGATGGAAAAGCGTCATAAGAAGGGGTTTCAAGCTTGTGGCAGAAATCTCAACGTTACCCCAGATATGGACTACGCTGAAAAATTTTTCTCTCAACTTCATGGCAACTTTCAAACTGCTAAAGCTGAAGGCAAAATTGTTACCTGTTTATTGATTCAATCTTTGATTATCGAAGCCTTTGCGATCGCTGCTTATAATATCTATATCCCCATGGCTGATCCCTTTGCTCGCAAAATCACCGAAGGGGTTGTTAAAGATGAGTACACTCACCTTAATTTTGGGGAAGTTTGGTTAAAAGAACATTTTGAGGACTCTAAAGCAGAATTAGAACAAGCCAATAAAGAAAATTTACCCATTGTTTGGCAAATGCTCAACGAAGTTGAAGACGATGCCAAAGTTTTGGGGATGGAAAAAGATGCTTTAGTAGAAGACTTCATGATTAGTTATGGAGAAGCTTTGGGTGAGATTGGTTTCTCTACTCGTGAGATCATGAAAATGTCCGCTCATGGATTAGCTGCTGTTTAAAACGTTACAACTTAACAAATAAAAACTCTTTTGATAATACAGGGTAAAACTTAGTTTCTGCTAAATTTTACCCTGTATTTTTATTAATGGATAATTGATAATTAATTAAATATAGGTAACCCTAACTGGGTGAACTACAACACCTTACTTTTCTTCTGATACTTAACTAACTGTTAACATCAGCATAAACAAGTAGCCAATAATTACATTTTCTAGGGGCGAAGCATTCAAAAATTATCTCTATTGCTTTCGCCTTGCTCAGACCAAACGTTCATAGACTTTCTGTCAAAAGTATTTTATAATCTGCTTGCCACGCCCTAATCAAATTAGAGCGGGTATATTAAATAATTTTCAGCTTAAAATCATGAATAATAAATACTCTTTAGGCTTTATTAGTCGCTCAAATTTACCAAAAGAGATGCGTTCACCTATCTGGTACCAACATTTAACCTCTAAACATCTTAATCATGACTCAGTTAAAGAGTTTATTTTTGAGGAAAATTTTGGCTTACATACGTTTGAAAAATCAGCCGATGATCATTTACTTAAACTCGGTTGTAAAGTTGTAGATAGGTTCACCTTACTTAAATCAAGTGATATTGTAATTTCTCTCAAACCTACTGATGAATGGCAATATATGCGTCCTGGAACTGTCTTAATTGGTTGGTTTAATCATCTTCAGTTACCTCCTAAACATACAACCAATGTAAAATTTTTAGATTTAGAAGACATTATTATTTGGTGCGAAGGACGACCCCAAAAATTACTCTATAAAAATGCTCATATTTCTGGTGAATGTGGGGTGCTTCAAACCCTAGAAACATTACAACAGAGTGATCCATTTTCTCCTGCAATTACAGAGAAAAAAATAGCAGTAGTTCTCGGTTATGGAAATTTGGGAATTGGTGCAACAAAAGAATTAATTCGACAAGGAATTGAGAAAATTGTTGTTTACACTCAGCGTCAACCTTCAAGCCTAATTAATAAATTGGAAGGAGTAGAATATCGTCAGATGGAATATGATTATAATAATACTTATGAGGTGATTAATGAGGATTTAAAGCTACCTTTAATTGATAATCTGTTACCCCAAGCTGATATTATTGTTAACGCTACAATTCCTTCTAGTTCTCAACCAAAATGGACTTTTGTTCCTGATGATAAATTTTCTCAACTAAAATGTAATATGGCATTTATTGATCCTATTCATAAACCGGATCATGGTGCTAATTTTACCCAGACAACTGAACTTTCTCAACCTCTTAAGTTAATTAAACAGTCAGGCCATTCTATTTGGTATAATGGCTGCAATGCTATGCCAAATTACCGTTATTCTTGGGCTTCCTCAATTATTTCAGAAGCGTTACTGAATAATTTAGATAGTATTTTTGGCAAGATAAGTGCATCTAAATTGCCCTTATTAAACAGGGTATAATTTGTTATTGGTTAGGAACGAGTAATCTCTTTTAAACAATAGATGTAATTGCAATAATTCTCGTTCCACTCCAGCCAATATTTATCAAAAAGACAAGAGATAATGTTAAATCCTGCTTAACTTTGAGTTATTCTTGGCTAACATCTTTAACAGACAGTTTTTCCATGTTCCAAAAAGCACCTCCTAAAGCAGAATATTCAATACCATCAAAACGATTTTTAACCGCAGCTAAGGAATAGGGATTAACTAAATAAATAAAAGGGAGGTATTCTGATACTAATTCCTGTGCCTCGTTATAGATTTGTTTGCGTTTATCCATATCGACTTCTTGAGAACCAGCAATATACAACTGTTCAATTTTTTTCTCCCAGTCTGATACAACTCTTCCTGTGAGAGGTTTAGTTCCAGGTTGGGGTTTTTGGTTAAACATATGTAAGTTACCGTCGGTGTACCAAATATTAGGAGAATGGGGTTCATTCCCTCCTGTAAAACCAATAATATGCGCTTCCCAATCTAAGGAATTACTGAGTTTATCCACCAAAACATTGAAAGCTAAAGGACTAAAATTAACCTGCATTCCTAGTTTGCCCAAATCTTCTTTAATTTGCGCTCCCATCGCTTCTCTGATTTTGTTTCCTGCGTTGGTAATTAAATTAAATTCAACTTTATTTCCTTTACTGTCTAATAACTGTCCTTCTGAGTTATAAGAAAAACCTTCTTTTAATAACAATTCTTTAGCTTTTTCGGGATTATAATCATATCCTTCCACTGCTTGATTATAGTAGGGAGATTGTACAGAGACTTGTGTATTTTGGGGACTACCTAAACCACGATAAATATTATTAATGATTCGAGGGCGATCAATTCCGTAGGCAACAGCTTTTCTGAAATTAACATTATTAAACCACTCAGCTTTAATGGGATCAACCAAAGATTTCCCTTCCCTTTCGCCTCGGTTTTGATTAAAGGAAATAAACACTGTACCGTAGGCGGCACCACCATTATAGATAGTAAAATTACCGCGATTTTCCTCGTTTTTTAATAAAGAGAAATATTCAGGACTAACACTAATAGAATCTAAACTGCCTGAGCGAAATTGCAATAAAGAGGTATCTGTTGATTCGACAATTGCCCAAACAACATTTTCAATACTGGGCAACTGATTTCCTTGTTGATCTTGTTTCCAATAATAAGGATTTTTTTCAAAGACAACCCGTTGACTGGTCACATATTCTTTAAGTTTATAGGGACCATTAACAATAATATTTTCTGGTGGGGTATCTGTTCCCCAAGTTGATAAAAATTTGGGACTACCTTCGCCATCAGTTTCTTCGATAGTTTTGCGCAAAATATGAGCAGGTAAAATGGGAACGCCAGCATTATCTAAAAAGGGAGCAAAGGGTTCTGTAATTTTGAATTCTATGCGTCGATCATCTAACTTTTTAATAGTAGGAAAATCACCGTTACTACCGACTCGGAAACTATCCCGATAATTGTTAGGAATTTTCTCATTCAAATATAAATCATTGTAAGAAAAAATAACATCATCTGCTGTTAATGGTTCTCCATCAGACCATTTTAAGCCTTCTCTTAAGGTAAAAACAATGGTTAATTTATCCTCAGAAATATCCCAAGATTCTGCTAAAGCTGGTTCCTTTTCTGCTGTTAAAGGATTTTCTGTAATTAACCCTTCATAGGTTAAACCAAAAATATTAGGAGATTCTTGAGATAAGACAGCATTAAAGGTTTTGGGGTCGCTTAAAATGGATAAAACCACTTGATTTTGATTGCCAGCAGCAGCACAAGCGGTTAAATTTAAGATAGAAAACCCAACTAAAATTAGGGTTAAAATTTGTTTGTAAACTGTGTTGATTTTATCTAAATATTTCATATTTTCCTAAATTAATAAGACATTGCCGTTAACAAATGCTCCGGCGCAGGGTTTCCCAAAATAGCATCCACCGGATCACCAGGGGTTGCCCGTAATAGCAAGAAAACAAGAGTTATAATATTATCTACTTTAGACCGTGCGATCGGTCAAGCTATTCATTTTCAGTCCCCTTTTCGTTGTCGTCATCAAATTCTTGGTTAAATAAATTTTCTCCTATTTTTAATTCTTTTTTCGAGAACTTGAGTTTTTTCCATAGTTGTTTGATTTTTTGATAAGCTTGTTCAGGTTTAATTTTTCCGGCGGTTTCTAAGTTACAAAGATAGTTAACTTCTTGGGCAAACTCTTGTAAGTTGGCGTTAAAAACTACATTTTCCGGTTTTACTTCCCCACGATAAGGATATCGAGGATAGAAGAATTCATCTTTATCTTGATTTGATACCATAATGGCCATTGCCTCAAAGACAGTTGTAATGGGATTAATAGTTTCAAATAAGGGGATATATACACTATATAGATTTTCCAGCCCTTATTCACCATCTGGTGAGTCAACTAAAAACTTCTCTACAGTTATGATAATCCCTATCAGAGTTTTAGGTTAGGTTGAGTGTCGAAAGTCTAGGGACTATGAGCATCCTGCTCACTAACCTTAATGGGGAGACGCGAAGATTAAAAAACTGATAAATAGTATTTTCGTATTTACTTGATAAAAAATTACACAAAATTTTTAAGTTTGTTATCCTGTTTAATCAATGAATTAACTAAAATACTGACATAGAATAAAGCAGGATGGCTAATTTTAGCCGTTACTTAGGACTTATCAAGAGGAGACTAAAACATGAACGCATCGGAAAAAGCTCAAGGTGTAGAAATCGCTACAAAAATTGCATCTACTGTTCATTTATTTAAAACCCATTTTCCTGATGCTAAAGCAGACCTTAAACCTTGGCGCAATGATCCTGATACCCTGGAATTAGTCGACCCTCACTCCATTGATATTGCCTTTCATTTACCTGGATGGAGTCCTCGCTTTCAAAGTCGGAGTATGTTAGTACAGATTAGGTTTCATAAAGATCCTGTGGATAAAATCCAAAGGTTAGTGGGATTAGAAATAACTGCTTTTAATCATCAGGGACAAGCGTGGCGACTTTCAACCGTAGAAAACTGGCAATTGGAAGGTGACTATCAACCGGCTAAGGATATTGCGGAAAGATTTAAGTGTTTTTGCCGTCAAGTTTTTGAAGTTTTTAATCAGAATAGAAAACAACAGGAATCTTAAGAGCAAATAATGCGATCGCTTATTTAACTAAATCTATTATTAAGCGATCGCAGTTATAAATTACGATATACTTCACCATCGTTACGCTTACCAATTTTAAAGATTCTAATTTTTTCATCTTCAACTGTATATAATATTCGATATTCACCTTGATCAACTCGATAACCTTTGTCATATACTTTTAACTTTTTAGAGTCTTGAGGAAAAGGATTATTTTGCAAAGTAAATATTTTCAAAACAATCTGTTTAATAAATTTCGGCTGAAGCTTCTTTAAACTTTTTATTGCAGAGTGTTCAATAATAAATGAATATTCTTTATTCATCTTCATCCCCTGATGTTAAATCTTCTATTGTTAAACCAAATTCTGTTAATACCTCATCAAGAGTCATACTAGGTTGTCCTTTACTTTCTTCGACTGCTTGACGCAATAATTCGGAATCTCTGGCATCTTCTAAGGCTTCTAGATATTCTAAGTCTGTATAATTAATAATGGCAACTTTACTTTTATTTTCTGTTTCAATAATAATTCTTTCTCCTTCTTTTTCAGCTTTTTGTATTAAGTCTAAAAGTTGATGAGAGTCAGGGATTTGATTAACTTTAATCATAATAATTGTCCTATTTTTTATAGTTGATTAATCTAATTAACAGTAACACAGTCTTCTAGACTATTACAACCATCATACTTGTGTCACACTAAAACCTATGCAATTTTTTAATCGTTACTACTAATTAATTAATAAAATTTCTGTAGGGTGGGGAAATGGGATAACTTATTTTATTTAACATTAACCCATAATCATTGCTCACCATCTAAGAAAATAACCTAAACCCATACCACTTAAAATAACACCTGAAAGGATAAAAAATTGATGAATTCGACTAAAATTTTCTTTTTTTAGCTTTTCCAATACCGATACCAATGCCCATGCCAATGCCGATGCCCATGCCGATGCCCATGCCAATGCCGATGCCAATGCCAATGCCCATGGCAATGCCCATGCCAATGCCCATGGCCATACCAATGCCAATGCCGATGCCCATGCCAATGCCGATACCAATGCCAATGCCAATGCCCATGCCAATGCCAATGCCAATGCCAATGCCGCCACCCACGAGGTAGATAGCATTATTGCCGTAATTGCACCATAAATACCATAAAGTACAAAAATAGTAATTAAGTTTATCCAGGGAATTTGTTTTGATTGATCACGATAACGGTATATGTTACTACTTTTAGGTGGTGATGTTGGTTTAATAACCTCTTTTTGATACTGTGGCGCAACAGGAGGAGGTGGTTGAGGGGGTTTTAATAACCCAAGCCATGCGGACATAGATTGGGGACGATCTTCTTTTTCTAATGCCATTCCCTCCAGGATAGCCTCATTAATATGTTCACTGAGTTGATTATTAATTTGTTTAGGAGGAATTAGAATACTGTTTTCATCTAGCTTTGTTTGCATTGAAGGAGTGGGACGTTCTCCTGTCACAGCATAGTAAAAAGTAGCAGCAAGGGTATAAATATCAATGGTGTATTGACGTTCCTTGCTACCTCGATATATTTGTTCGTAGGGTGCAAAACTGGGGTTGGCTGCGTTATTTGTAATACTATGAGTGGCAGGAATAATGTTTCTAGCGATGCCAAAATCTATCAAGATAGCCTCACCATCTTGAATCATAATATTGCCAGGATGGGCATCTCGATGCACCATTTTAGCTTTATGTATGGTTTCTAAAGCTTTGCCAATCTGACGAATATAGATTAAACATTGCGCTTCTGACAAACGCCTTTTCGTTTTGATGATCTCCATCAAGGTTTTTCCCTTGATAAAATCCATCACTAAACAGGGTAATGTGTTCTCTAGGAAATAATCTCGAACTTTAACAATGTGAGGATGTGGTTTAGTTGAAAATTTGGCTAATCTTTGCGCTTCATCTTGAAATTGCTTTACATATTGTTCATATTCAATATCTTTTTGTTGCAGTAAATCAGGGGTTTTGATGACAACTTCGGTATTCAGCTTTATGTGATGCGCATGGTAAGTGATACCAAAACCCCCTCGTCCCAAGACTTTGATAATCTCGTATTTTCCTCCCTGTAATTTTTGGCCAGTTTGCCAAACCATAACATCGTTTTACGTCTTTCTCTGAAATTGTACTTGACGATTCACTAAAATGGAATTTTGTCCTTAAAACAATACATATTTATTTTTAAAAAAGTTTATTTATACTATCAGACTTCAATGATAATGAATTTGGAAAAAGCTTTAAGGTTGAGACGAAGAAGAAGGACTAGGGGAAACAGTAGGAGTAGGAGTGGGTTGGGGTGTTAACCATTTTTCAACCATTTGGGGAAGTCCTAGTGCAGTTAATAAAGCAGCGATCGCAGTAACACCAGCCCAGAAAATAGCCCAGTTAATAGAAAACCCTGAATTTGAGGAGGTTTTCACCCCTTTGGGAATAGATAACCCCAACTGTTTCAACCAATCTTGTACTGATTGAGGGCGATCGCTTGCTTCCAGTTCCATTGCCTTCAAAATAGCGTTATTGGTGCGATCACTAATAGAAGAATTAAGACTTTTAGGGGGAATTAAGGGTTCATTGTCCACTTCACGAGCAATTGCACTAACTGGTCTTTTTCCCGTCAATAACTCATATAATGTTGCCCCTAAAGAATAAACATCGGTATAAGCTTTCCGTTCACCATCCTTATAATGACATTCAATTGGTGCAGAATTTGGTAATTTTTGTGTTCGGGTTTCCGTTAATTCATGATCAAAATTTAAGGCTAAACCAAAATCAATTAAGACTGCTTCTGGTGTTCCCGAGCGAATCATGATATTTCCAGGTCGAATATCTTGATGTAATAACTTACGACGATGAACCACAATTAAAGCATAGGATATTTGTTTAATATAGTTTAATGCTACACTTTCTGAGAGAGTTTTTTTATCTCTTTTATCCAAGGTTTTCCCACTAATATATTCCATAACAATACAAACAACCTTGCCTTCGTAAAAAGTCTCTTTAACCTTAACTATATGGTGATGATCACATTTTGCTAATTTTACAGATTCTTTTATGAGACTCTCTTGTAATTTTTTAAATTTATTAGACTTAAATAATAGGTATTTTTCTGCATTCTTTGCTGTCTTAATTACTACTAAGCTATTATTGTTCACACTATCTTTAGCTGAATAAGTAATACAAAATCTACCTATTCCAAGGTATTCTTGAATGATATATCTATTATTTTTTAATGTTTTCCCTCTTGACCAAGCCATTGATTTTGTTTAAATATTCAATAATTTTTAGATAATTTATTAGTTGTGTAAAATTTTCAGATTAACTATCTTTGATTTTGACTTACTAATTTTTTGGACTATTGTATAATAATAATACGATCATTGTCCAGTTCATTAAGGAATTTAATTCATGAGTCAAACACCCATCGCAGTGGAATACTCCCTAGAAGAACTTTTAAAAAATATCAATAGTAAGTTAGATAAACTTGATGAAAAAATCGACACTAAAATAGATGCACTTGACCAAAAGTTCGAGGCTAAAATAGATGCACTTGACCAAAAGTTCGAGGCTAAGATAGACGCACTTGCTCAGAAATTCGACGCTAAATTTGAGAAATCTGAGGCTAAAATGGATGCACTTGATCAGAAATTCGAGACTAAATTTGAGAAAGTAGAAGAACGTCTTAACAGTCTAGAAATAGGACAGACAAAACTAACCGAAAAAGTTGAGGGAATGAATGAACGATTACAATCAGTTGAGGGAACCCAAAAAAATCAAGTTTGGGCTTTAATTGTACTTTTAGCTGGGGCAATAGCAACGGCAGGTTTTAGAACATTCTTTATGGGTAATCCTTAAATTTTTGATGATTTCTATAGAATAGAAATCTCCGTTATGATTAGAAAGTTATGGAGATTCCTCCTTCCTCGGAATAACAATTTAGAAATCTAGAATCAATTGTTTTTCATTATCAATTATC
>JBFRWO010000380.1:0-2533 GCA_051439625.1 Crocosphaera sp.
CGGCTTGCGACCATTCCGAGCGAATCTCCTGCTCAATTTCGTCTTGGTGGTCGAAATAATACGCCATCGCCGAGTGAGCTTCCGAAAGAGTAAGGTAGGGATGTTGGCGGCACATTTCTGACACCGACCACCCATAAGCCAGGTAGTCCATAACGATCTGAGCCACTCGCACCCGCGGAATTCTCTGTAACCGCGCTGGCTCAGATAAATTAGTTTTCTCTATATGAGGATAAATGAGTTGACTGGTCATGGCATTTACGTTTGGGTTTTTTCTAGAAGATTTATTTACTATTTTTCCTGACAAGATTTTCCTCTAATTCTAATCTTTGGGCTATTTGTTTAATACTTAAGCCCAATTCTTGTAATAAGGAAATCATGGCGATTTTGAGTTTCGCTCTTTGTCTTCTTGGTATAGCCCTTTGGCTCGTTCAATATCAGCTTGCTGCTTTTTCTTTGTCCCATGGGTTAAAAATATAAACAAAACTTATTTATTAAGTATTTATACTTACTTTTCTAGCTCGACAAAGATAAGTTTTGCTTAATCTTTGTTTAACTTCTACGAGAGAATAGGGGTTTGGTGTCGAGCAACTGTATAATAGTATTGTTCTACTCTTAACAACCCCTGGGAGTAAATGAAGGAATTAGTAGAGGAATGGTTGGCTCTGCATCACGGATATACGCGCCAAAGCTATGAAAATACCATCAATCAGTTTGGTTCGGCTGTCAAGCTCCCTCTGCCTAAAATTAAGTCCCAGCACGTCAGAAATTGGTTAGATAGTTTAGATTGTGCCGATACTACGAAGCAAAAGCATTTAGCGATTCTTAAGGCGTTTTTTAATTACGTGCTGACATTAGATGCTGCACCAATTAAATCTAGTCCTCTTCCGCGACAGTTTAAGGTGGCCGTTCCCAAAGAAACTCTAGTCGAACGTATCCTTACTGTTGAGGAAGTGAAAGCATTAATTGAGAATGAGTTGAATCCACGTAATCATCTAATTTTAAAAACTTTGTATCAGACTGGGGTGAGGGTGAGTGAATTATGTGGTTTGAGGTGGAAAGATATTACCCCTAGACCTGAAATCAATACGGTACAGCTTACTGTATATGGTAAGAGAGGTAAGACCCGTCATATCACCCTTAAACCTGAATTAGCTACTGAATTAGAAAAGTTTAGAGCAGATGTAATTGCCAATTCTCCTATTTTTACGAGTGAAAAAGGGAATCCCCTAGCCCCTGCTCATATACACAGAATTGTGAAACGGGCTGCTGCTAAGGCTCAATTACCATCTGCTGATAAAGTATCACCTCACTGGTTAAGGCACGCTCATGCTACTCATGCTTTAGAACGGGGTGCGCCATTAAGGTTGGTTCAGGCAACATTAGGTCATGCTTCTTTAGATACTACGAGCAAGTATTTACATATTCGACCTAGTGAAAGCTCTGGGGATTATTTATAAGGGGAATTTCTAAGATTATTAGTAAATTAGTTAATTAACTGAAAACTTTTAAAAGAATCATCATGTCATTAGTCAAAGGAATCAAGAAGGGTAAAACTATTGAATTATTAGAAGAAATTAATATTCCTGATGGAGAAGAAATTTTAATTGATATTCTTCCAGTAAATAATTTTTGGACTAGCTTAGAAACATTTAGGAATTCTCAAGAGTTTAACGATGTAGATTTTGATGCAGAAATATTTACCGATTTGCGAGAAGTATGGGTAAAACTCCAGCTTTTGTAGATGGTCAAATTGCTGCCATTGCTTATACTAATCAGCTTATTTTAGTAACTAATAATGTCTCGGATTTTCAGGATTTTCAGGGACTACAGATAGAGAATTGGTTTCAAGTGATTAAGTGATTAAGTAGATACGTGAATACGTAATTTGCTCTTAAGTCATGCCAACTCCAAGGGGAGAGAGGTTCACTCGTTCCTCGTGATCGCTCTTGAGCTTATTTCTTTTTTTAGCTGGCTAGCTTATCGCTAATAAGACGATTCAAACTTACATTCTGTTCGGCAGCTTCTATTGCCAGCATTCGATGGCGTTCTGGAGTGATTCGGATTTGAAACTTACCACTATATTTTCTTTCGGAGATGGGTATAGGTGCTGGTTCACCGTTGGCTTCCATATCAGCAACAATATCTTTGACCAGAGTAGTAATACCTTCTATTGCTTTGAGATGATCTTCATCTAAATAAGAGAGGCTGGGGAATTCCGCACATAGTCCTACAAACTCTTTATCCTCTACTGACCAGACGACTCTGTAAGCGTAATATTTGTAGTTAACCATTTTCTGTTCTCTCCAACTTGGCAATCGCTAATAAGACTTGTTTGACTTGATAGGGTTTGGCCATCCCTTTCTTATTCTGGATATTGACTCTTGGGTCGCCTGGCCACGGTGTTTTATAGACACGGTGAGAAGTTCCTTTTTGTCTGGGTTCACCAAAATAATGGTCACAGACTTTAGCCAAATCATCAAACCTCACATCAAGGGGGTTGTTTCTGATTTGAGCTACCAGTTTTTTAATCTGT
>JBFRWO010000381.1:0-14735 GCA_051439625.1 Crocosphaera sp.
GTTATTTCATGAATAGTTAAATTAGAAGTCAGAGAAAAATTAAGCTGTAAATCTAAAGAATCATTCATAACAGCTTTACCGATTTGAATAGAATCATCTCTAATATTCAAGGCAGATATTTTAACAAAAGCCTTGTCTGAAAACTTCAATTTAATCATTAAATATGCAGAATCAGGGTCGTTATTAATTTGATATTCAAGGTGTTGATTAGTTGACATTTATTGTTTACTTAGATTTTAATTCCTTAGCGATTAAATAGCCCCAATTTTTTCCATGATGGGTTTGACAGTATAACTTGCCCTGTCCCCTGAATTTTATGAAGATTTTGGGTTTTTGCCACCATTTTTCCTTAAGTTCTTTAAATTCATATTTTAGACTATTTTCAAAAGCAACTAAATGCTCAACCTTAACCCAATACTCTTCTTCAACTTCAATCAAATAAATTGCACCTAACCCATTGAGTAAGACTTCACCTTTTCCTGTCAGACTTAATAAAGTTAAAGTCTGATTTTCAGAGGGAAATTTAATTTCTGGAATACCAAAAAATAAAGTCATGGTGCCATCGCAGGCCAAATAAGCAGAGGCAACAACCACCAGTTTATACTTTTTAATGCTATGAACGACAATATTCCCAATCGTAGCAGGAGCCAACCAAACCTCATTTGTATCGTTTAAACCGCAAAATTCTGTTAAAAACAGGGATTCTGTGGCAATTATCTTTTTATTAGATGATTTGCCCTTAGCTGAACTTCGACGGAAGCTAGTACTGATACTCACATTCCCACGCATAGTCACCAAAGTGCCTGCTTGAGTTATCAATGTTTGATCATTTTTCAAGAGAATACGAGCTATGGAACTTTCTCGCTCATTAATAATTTTAACTTTCATTTTTGGACTCGAGAGCAAAAGGGAAAAACAGAAGCAGAAGAACAAAGCTATAATTAAACGGAAAAAATTATTTAAAATTATTTCAGTATTGATAGCGATGGCAAAATGACATGAACATACTACACATAATCAAAGTTGTTGGCGGAGTCAGTCTCATTGGCCTAGGAACCAGCATGGTATTAACCAACCCTGGACAGAGAGATTATGAAAGTTATGCAACCGATACCCTCACCAGCTATTTAAAGTACGAAGTTTGTTCCCAACCATCGGGAGGGTTAGGCAGTTTTCTCGCTAGTCATTGCAAAACCCTTGTCGATACTGGAAAACCGCACCTGAAGAGGGTTATCGCTAATAAAACCATTCGCCAAAACTATTTGTTATTTAGTGTTTATGAAACAGAAGTGTTTTTACCATCCCCAGTTCCCAATTACGAATTTGGAACCATCGGGGTATTTCAGCAATTTTACACCTATCAAGCTGATAAATTTTAGTAAACCATGACTAACAGCCCCACCCCTACTTTAAACCCTATCAAAACCAATCAGGCCACAGAAGTTATCGAAACCCTGATTAATTTAGCCCAACAGGGAGAAATCGATCCTTGGGACGTTCAAGTAATTGATGTTATCGATCGCTTTTTGCAAGAATTAGGCATCAACGACTATGGAGATAACATTTACGAACAAGCCACTTTACCCAAGTCAGGACAAGCCTTTTTATGGGCATCGATGCTAGTCCGTTTCAAAGCCGATTCTTTAGAACAACTAGAAAGCGACCAGAATGAGCCAGAATTCCCTTGCGACCCAGAAGAAATGACGGAAGAGGGACATAGACAGTTCCGTATTTCCGACCTAGAAAAACATCTTCGTCGCCGAACTGCTGCCCGTCCTCCTCGTCAACGTCGTGTTACCCTGCAAGAGTTAATCACTCATATCGAAGAAATTGCCGAAGAAATAGAAACAGCAGGTCCCCCTCGTCGTCGCAAAGCAACCCCTAAACCCCATTCCCAACGAGAAGCCATGAAAATGGTGACTCAATTGGCACACCAGGAAAATTTAACGGAATTAGCTCAACAATTAGAAGTCTTTTTCTCCCAACAGTGGCCAAATTCACCGGAAATAGAACGAAAACTAGATTTAGACGACTTATTACACCAATGGCATCAAATAAACCCTCCCCACGACGACCATAAACAAGATCGAGTGGGGGTCTTTTGGGCTTTATTACTCCTCTCATCTCAATCCAAAGTGGAATTATCTCAAGAGGAATTTTATCAAGACCTCACTATTCAAGTGCTTTGAGTTATATTATTGAACGATTAACCATTAACTGATTTGAAATCGTTATCCGAATTTAGCAAAACTTAATGGTAAACTAAGCTATGTCACCCTAAATACCTGTGGCAAAGATTGAGGAAAGATTATTAATGAAAGCCATGATTCTGGCCGCTGGGAAAGGAACTCGTGTTCGTCCCATCACCCATACCATACCTAAACCGTTAATTCCTATTTTGCAAAAGCCTGTGATGGAGTTTTTGCTAGAACTCTTGCGACAGCATGGTTTTGATGAAATAATGGTAAATGTTAGCCATCTGGCCGAAGAGATTGAAAGTTATTTCCGCGATGGCCAACGATTTGGTGTACAAATCGGCTATTCTTTTGAAGGGAAAATTGTCGATGGTGACTTGGTTGGTGAAGCGTTGGGATCAGCCGGTGGGTTAAAACGAATTCAAGATTTTAATCCCTTTTTTGATGATACCTTTATCGTTTTGTGCGGTGATGCTCTGATCGATTTGGATTTAACCGCCGCCGTTAAATACCATAGGGAAAAAGGTGCGATCGCTACTATTGTCACAAAATCGGTTCCCAAAGAAGTAGTATCGAGTTATGGGGTAGTGGTAACCGATGAGGAGGGAAGAATTCAAACTTTCCAGGAAAAACCCTCTGTAGAAGAAGCTCTCAGCACCAATATTAATACAGGGATTTATATCTTTGAACCAGAAATTATTAACTATATTCCCCCCAATCAGAAATATGACATCGGTGGTGAGTTATTTCCCATGTTGGTGGAAAAAGGTGCGCCGTTTTATGCGGTGAGTATGGATTTTGAATGGGTGGATATTGGCAAAGTTCCTGATTATTGGCACGCTGTTCGCGGTGTTTTACAAAGAGACATCAAAAATGTACAAATTCCTGGAATTGAGGTTAAACCAGGCATTTATACAGGGTTAAACGTGGCAGTTAATTGGGATAAGGTCAATATTCAAGGACCTGTTTATATTGGTGGAATGACTCATATCGAAGATGGGGCGACGATTATTGGTCCAAGTATGATTGGCCCTAATTGTCTGGTTTGTAGCGGCGCAACGGTGGATAATAGCGTTATTTTTGAATATTCTCGTCTCGGTCCGGGGGTGCGTTTAGTGGATAAATTGGTCTTTGGACGTTACTGTGTGGATAAAACAGGGGCGGCCATTGATGTTCAACAAGCGGCCTTAGATTGGCTAATTACTGATTCTCGTCAAATCTTTCCCGATGATAGCCAAATACCACAACAAGCGATCGCAGAATTACTCAATCAAAACCAGTAACAATGGATAATGGACAATGGATAATGGATAATTAGTTAATTGGATTAAAACATTTATTAACTAAACAATCAGCAATTCTTTGCGCTGCCCCTGGTTTTCCCAGGCGTTTTTGTCCATTATTGGCAATATTTTCTAATTGTTGGGGATTTTTTATTAATTGAGTTAAGGTATCTCCCACTTGTTGAGGTGTATCTACTAAGGTAACGGAACACCCTAAAAGACGGGTTTGATTTTGAGCAAATTTTTTTGTAAACTGGGGACCGTTTCCAGGGAAGCTAATCACGGGTTTCCCTAACCCTACAAATTGTTCTGTAGCTGTCCCGGCCATGGCAATACCAACATGGGACAATTGTAAACAAGTTTGATAAGCTTGTTGAGTAAGAATTAAGGAAGTTTCACCCTGTGTAAATAAAATAGCTTGCTCATCTGGAATTGATAAATTGTAAGTATTTTTTGCTTCTTTTTGCCAACTCTTATCTATCAAATCTTCTTGAAAAGGAATAGAATTAAAACTAGGAGTAATAGCTGCTAAAAATAATAGCGATCGCTGAGAAAAAACTGCTTTGATACTGTCAACAGCTTCCAGGATTAATTGCCAATTATGTTGCGCTTCAGGCATCCTTGAACCTGGTAATAAAAGAACGACTAAAGGTTCAGTTTCTGAGGGAAAAGTTAGGGATTGATTAACCGAAAAATTATCCATCATAGGATTGCCTAAGTCATAAACAGGAATGGAGAATTGCCCTAAAATTTGAGCGGTAAGGCTATCCCTGACAAAAACACCGCAACAAGTCAAACGAGTCATTAACCAACGTTCCCAAGGAAAATACATCGATCCTAGCCAACGTTCAACAAAGGATGTAGAAGTTAACCACCCTGTTTCATCTCGTAGATAATATTCTGATTTCGCCGTTCCCACAAAAGCAAACTCACCACCACTTAACCAAGCAAATAATAGAGGAAGAATATCACCAACCGCTAAAATTTTGCCCCCATTTTCTCCCCATCGTTTTATAGTTTTATATTGATGATAAGTTAGGTTTAATAATCCACCGTTGAAATCACGCCATAATTGATTAATATCTTGATTAAATCCTCCCGATGGCATAGTTTTTACTGTACCAATTATGGTAATATTTGCTTTTTCGTAGGCGTAACCTTTCCCGACTAAAGGTAAAGCAGAAATCTTAGAAATTTGGGGGAACTGTCTCAATTGTTCAACAATAGATACAGCAATAACATCTTCTCCATGACCATTACTAATAACTAAAATTTCCATAATTTTAACCTTATATTTTTATCTCGAAAATGTAATCATTAAGAGTATAAATTTAAACTTTCAATGAAGGCAAAATCTTTCTTATTGAGTTTATATAATTCAATTTTGTGGACTATTACAGTAGCAGCAATCAGAGCATCAGGAATAGTTAATTTATGGCTTAAAGTATATTTTTGCATAAGTTTAATAAATTGTGTTGAGATTGCTTTATCTATTGGCAGAATATGTAACTGTTTTAAGTTGTTGCTGATTTTGTTTAATTCTTGTTTATTTAATGCTCCATAATACAACTTAGCTTCAGTAATTACACTAATGGCTAAATTTCTGCTCCCTATATTACGCAATTGAGAAATAACCAATGGCTGATTTTTATAGAATTCAATAATGATATTTGTATCACACAAAATCATTTGCTTTCTTCTCTCCAAGCTTTTTTACGAAGCGAGTTAATATCAATCTCTCTGTTTTCCCAAATTCCTGCTAGAGAAAAGAAATTTTCTTCTTCTAATTTTTCCGTCGTTTGACCAGAAAAGACACTATTTTCTATTTTGCTTTCCTGTTTATTTTTAAAGTCTATAAATTCAATAAATTTAAACACTTCTTGTTGTTCTTCCGGGGGAAGTTGCTTAATTTTTTCAATAGCTGCTTCTAGGGATAACATGGTATTTTCTCCTTAATTTAACTTAATCTTAGCTAATACTCTCAGATTAACCCATCAAAAATTCTATCATCTGAAAATCCTCAAGAGAATCAATTTCCACCGCAGCCATTTCACTCATAACATAGAGAGATATTTTGCCGCCGAGTCGGTTTTTATTTTCTTTGAGTACCCAAGGTTTAAACACATAAATTGACCCATTTTCTACATATTGGGGGTTCATATCTTGACGACGAGGACGGTGACGATAATCATAATTAATAGACTTAGCAACCCCATTAACTTCCTCCCAGAGAAAACGATGAGACGGAGAAACCGATACCAGAGAGTCCCCTTGCTCATTTTTTAATTTAGCGATCGCTTGATCAATTTCGACACCGGTTCTAATAGGAGATGTACATTGTAAAAATACCAATAAGTCTGGATTAATATTTTGACCTTCTAATGCTTCTAAGGCATGAATTAAAGCAGACTCAGAAGAAGCCGTATCATTAGCCAACTCAGCCGGACGATTGATGATTTTTGCCCCATATTCAGCCGAAATAGTGGCAATTTCGGTATCATCCGTGGAAACATATACTTGATCAACCAAGTTCGACTCTTGAGCATCCTCGATAGAATGAGCAATTAATGGTTTCCCTGCCAAAAGACGAATATTTTTACGGGGAACCCCTTTCGATCCTCCACGCGCCGGAATAATAGCAATAGTTGTCATAGCCACACCTTTTTTGATCAATAATAACAACAGAGGAAACACTTATTATAAAAGAGAATGTCTGAAGAAACTTGTACCATAGCAGCGATCGATATTGGCACTAATTCCATTCACATGGTAATTGTGGAAATTGATAAAACCCTCCCTGCTTTTACCATCATTTCACGTGAAAAGGATACCGTCCGTTTAGGAGAGCGAGATCCCAAAACAGGTAACTTAAGCGAAGCGGCCATCAAGCGTTCTTTGGCTTCTTTACGAAGATGTAAAGACCTAGCAGATAGTTTCAACGTAAAACATATCATTGCCGCCGCCACCAGTGCCACTAGAGAAGCTCCCAATGGGTTAGACTTTATTTGGCAGGTACAAGCAGAAATAGGCATCACCATCAACTTAATTTCTGGGTATGAAGAAGCCCGTCGCATCTATTTAGGGGTGTTATCGGGGATGGATTTTCAGGAAAAACCCCACGTTATCATTGATATTGGCGGCGGTTCCACGGAAATTGTCCTTGCTGATTCCCAAGAACCCCGATTTTTAAGCAGCACGAAAGTAGGGGCAGTTCGCCTCACTAATGATTTCATCAGCACTGATCCCATCGATAAAAAAGAATTAACCTATTTACAGGCTTATGTACGGGGAATGTTAGAGCGGCCTATCGATGAAGTCAAACGCAAACTGAAACCAGAAGAAATACCCCAAGCAGTGGGTACATCAGGAACCATTGAAACGTTGGTAACTATCCATGCAATGCAAACCTTGGGAGAATTGCCCAGTCCCTTACAAGGGTATCAAATGAGTCGTCAAGACCTCAAAGATATGGTCAAGCAATTTGTTTCTTTGACCTACGAAGAACGGGTTAATATATCAGGAATGGCGGAAAAAAGGGCAGAAATTATTGTTGCTGGTGCGGTTATTCTTTTAGAAGCAATGACTATGTTAGAGCTAGACACAATTACCATTTGTGAAAGAGCATTAAGAGAGGGCATGATTGTTGATTGGATGTTAAATAATGGCTTAATCGAAAATAGATTAAGTTTTCAAACAGAAGTGCGTCAAAGAAGTGTTTATAAAATTGCTCGAAAATATAAAGTTGATCTTGGTTATGCCGAACGGGTTGCTACTTTTGCTGTTAGTTTATTTGATCAATTATTAGGGACGCTTCATAACTGGGAAAAAAGAGAACGAGAATTATTATGGTCAGCAGCTATTTTACATAATTGTGGGGTTTATATTAGTCATTCATCCCATCATAAACACTCTTATTATTTGGTTCGTAATGCAGAATTATTAGGCTTTACAGAAATAGAAATTGAAACCATTGCCAATATTGCTCGTTATCACAGAAAAAGTACACCAAAGAAAAAACATACTGCTTACAGTAAATTACCCGATAATTACCGTAAACAAATTAAACAATTAAGTGCAATTTTACGAATTGCTGTGGCTTTAGATCGTCGAAGAATTGGAGCAATTAAAGACCTTGATTGTAAGTACGATCAAGAATACAAAAAATTACATTTACATCTTATTCCATCTAATGCTAAAGATGATTGTTCTTTAGAATTGTGGAATTTAGGTTATAAAAAAGTCGTTTTTGAAGACTTATATAATCTAAAAATAATGGCAACACTAGAATCTAAAATATAGTTTTATCTAATTATAAAAAATGTTATGTTTGGGAGATAAATGTACAATGAAAATTCTCGATTCTAATCAATCATACACCTTTAGTAAAATTTTTGAATTGAAGGCAGAAGCAGATGAATTAGTAGCTGATTTTGGTTATACTTTCTCTCGAAAAAGACTTAACTTACCTCAATATTCAGGACAGTTAGATAGACTAGAACAATTAAGCGATCGCATTACAGAAATTTTACCCAATGTAAGTCTAAGTACAGAAGCAGCTAGACGAGAAATTCTCATTTCTCCTGTGATTACTGATCTAGTTCACTATACTAATGCTCAACTAAGAATTGAATACTCTCTTAACGTTTCTGAACAATTACAAGGCTATTTAGATTATTTTCTTTATACCGATCGCTCCTTAATTATTATTGAAGCTAAAAAAGGAGATTTAGAATATGGTTTTAATCAACTAGCTGTGCAATTAATTGCCTTAAATCAGTGGAAAAATAATCAAAATAAAACTAACATATTAGGGGCTGTCACCATTGGTAATATTTGGCAGTTTGGTCAATTATTACCTCAAAAAAAACATATTGAACAAGGACTAGAAACCTATCGAGTTCCTGAAGATTTAGAACTTTTAATGCGAATTTTAGTAAAGGCATTAAATACTTAAAAAGGATGTTTTTATTAATTCAGAATACCCCGTTAAAGCGAAGTTGAGAGCTTAACGGGGTATTCATCAACCCTAAACACATTGTTAACTTAAACTTTTGCGGATATGCTCCTCAATTTTCTTTTTCTTGCCATCATCTTCTAGAGAAAATTTGCCAAAGTTAGCACTACTACTGTTGACATGAGCCATAATTTTTTGCTTACGACTATCTTTGAAAATGGTTTTTGATACTGGTAATGGTTCTGGAGATGTCTCCGCTTCTGGAGGTTTCTCTGCTTCTGGAGATGTCTCCAGTGTTGAAGTTGGTTCAGGGGTAGGAGGAGCAGTTGGTTTAGTTTGAGAGGTTTTTTTCGCGGAGATATAGGAACTTACATCGGCACTCTGTTTTAAGTGTTCGAGAATACGTTTTTTGCGATCATCCATAGCGAGACTGCTTATTGTGTGAATTTTTTAATCAAACCTAATTGTACTAAGTACCTGGACAAAAATAAACGTTATAGTTGAGAAACCGTTTCTAGTCCATCTAGTTTAGCCATTAGCTAGTTTTTCTAGAGTGGCCACAAATTCTTCGCTTCCTACCATTGAAGATTGATTTAGGGCATTTTCTGCTATTTTTCCTAAGTTTAAATCTTCTAGCTCTTCCAATCTATTTACTAATTAACGAATAATAACTAATAATTATCATAATCTCACTATCTTTAGTATTTGCCCACCCTACAAATTTCTACAAATTTCATTTAAAAAAGGGTCAACCAACGTTAACCCCTACACACCAATTTAATTGAAAAATTGTCTACAATTGTCAGTTTGGCAACAAGAATGATTAATTACTTACGTAATATTTAACTCTGTTTCTTTCTTTTAGCAGCTAACGCTCCTAAACCTAACCCCAATAACCCTAACATACTACCCGGTTCAGGAACAGACTCTGCTGTAGGTGCAGAAGGAGTAGGGTTAAAAGCAGATTCAGAAATAAAGGGGTCAAAATCGTTCTCATCAACAAACCGAGATATGTTCACATCAAAAGTATAAATGAAGTTACCAAACTGAAAATTAGCCCCATTAGTTAAACTACCACCACCTCTGAATACTTGGGTGATTTGGGTCCCATCCCATTGAAATCCGTTTCCTGCTGAAGAATCGTTAGCACCAACCAAAGAAGGTTCAACAGAGGCAAGTACCTCAAAATCAGTAATATTAAAGGTACCAGGAGAAGCAAGGTCTGCAATGTCTCCATCGGTGGTAAAACGGACGCTTTCAGTCCCACCAAATGACCAGTCCCAGAGAATAGCGGCCTGGGCAGCAGGGTTAACTGCTAAAGCGGAAAGGGTAGAAAATAAACCTAAGACGGCAGCTTTCTTGAGCATAACTGATCAAATCCTAAAAATCGTTGTTTAAATCACAATTAAAAGCTTAAAATATTTGGTTAAAAATATTTTAGCCTTAATACGCCGCAATATAGCACAAAGGGGGGGGAAGTCAAGCTTTTTAAAGAATATTAATATTTTGCTCAAAATTTAACAGTTTAATATTAATTATCAATAGATAATAGATAATTGATAATAGTCTTATTTTGCTACGATGAATGGGGCGGAGATTTAACAGTGTTTAATGCTTGCAAAATGCTACAATCAATAATTATTATGCTTCTTTGTTTCTCCATTTATGTCTGCTAAAGATATTTTTCATGATGCAGTTAGAAAGGGATTAGAAAGAGAGGGTTGGCTGATTACAGATGACCCTTTGAGGATTGAAGTGGGGGATGTTGAAATGTATATTGATCTAGGGGCAGAGCAACTTTTAGCAGCAGAAAAAGATGCTCAAAAAATAGCCGTTGAAATAAAAAGTTTTGTTGGTAAATCTAGTATTTCAGAATTCCATACAGCTATTGGACAATGTTTTAATTATCGGGTTGCTTTAGAAGAAAAAGAACCAGAAAGACAGTTATATTTAGCTGTTCCCTTAGATACTTATTCTAGTTTTTTTGAGTTGCGATTTATTCAAACAGTTATTGAAAGATTGCCAATTTCCCTAATTATTTATGATCCTATTAAGGAGGTTATCGTCAAATGGAAAAATTAGAACAATATCGTCACTATGTTCAACAAGTTATCAGGGAATATTCTCAGCTAGGTTCATCTAAAGATCCTATTGAACAACAGTTAATTTTTGATACAGTTAACGATCACTATCAATTAATGTATGTTGGCTGGAAAAATAGAAAAAGATATCATGGTTGTATTTTGCATCTTGATATTAAAAATGGAAAAATTTGGATTCAACACGATGGAACCGAGGTAGGAATGGCTAATGAATTAGTTAATTTAGGGGTTCCTAAAGAAGATATTGTCTTAGCTTTTCACGAACCTTTAATAAGAGAATATACAGGGTTTGCAGTGGATTGATTTCAAGTATTAGACATTGACATATAGATGATAAAACCTATTCCTTTGATAAAGTTTTGGGAGACATTAATTAACCTTTAGATGTGCGTGACTTACGACGTTGACTAGAAAAAAGACGTTTAACTAATTTAGGAATTTCCTCAACATTATTAGCAATTTTCACCCCTGCTTTTTTCAAGGCCGTAACAGTTTGATTTTCCTCTGTAGTGGATGTATTTTGATAAGATAACTGACTGGCAATAATGCTAGTCGCATCGCCAAAACTACGATTAATGGGGGCTTGAATCCCTGGAAGATAGGCTATGACAGGCTTTTCAATCCCTGAACTAATGTATTGTGCCGCCAATAACTCTGGACTACTGTAGGGTTGTCCCAATAAAACGATCGCCTTAGTGGAGTCATCCTCTTCCATTATCTGTAACCATTGCTCAAAATTTGATCCCATAATCCGATCCGATCCTAAACTAATGGCTAAAGACTGCCCTAAACCTTCTTCAGTTAGCATTTTCGCCACCTCATCCATTAAGCGATCGCAACGACTAATAATACCTACTGATCCCTCAGTATAGAATTCCGGTTCCATCACACCCAACCAAAACTTATCAGGGACCAGTAACCCTTCGCTGCCTGAACCTAAGACAAAAGTATGGGTTGCTTTTGCTTGTTCCAGGAGGGTAATTAAATCGAGAGGAGGAACCCAAGAAGTAACAATAACTAATTGTTCAATATCCGCAGCGATCGCTTCTAAACCGGCATCTAACACCTCATAGGGAGGACTAAAAATGAGACTGATATCGATTTCCCCCACCTGCTTAACCGCTTCTTCCACCAAAGTAAACAAGGGAATATCGTTAATATTAGCAGTTTGCTCATCGAGAGTAATCCCTGCAACAATATTAGTGCCTTGGGCTTTCATCCGTGGAGTATAACTGATTGCCAAGGGATGAGTAATCCCCTGAATTAAGATTTTACTATCTGCTTCCCATTTCATGATTTTCTTTTTGATCCCTGATTACTTAAAGCAACGGTTTTTTTGACAGCCTCAATCAGCCCCGCAAAACAATTAACAGAGACACCAGAAAAAGACGCTTCTATGGGCTGTAAATCGTCCACTGCCAGCCTGATCACCCATTTTACGGGTTCACTACTCTCAGGAGAGGGAGTTGTGGGCCGTTGACTGGTCGAATTAGACCCAGTGGGTCTAGGTAAACGTTCGTCGCTACTCGATGTTACCACCAAAGGTTGACAATAATCGAGTAAAGCTTGAGCAACTAACTGCGATGTTTGATCGCTACTAACAATATTGATAAAAATAACTTTAATATCAGGGAGAGTGAGCATTTTTTCGATAGCAATACCCAACTGTTTAATCAAGGATTTACTGCTACTTTTTTCTTCAATAATAAAAGCACCTAGTAGTTTTGCTTTCTGCTTAACCATCAAATCCCAACTGCTCAAAGTTAATCCTAAGCCGTTACTAATCAGTCCAATATTACCCTCTTTTTCCTTAGCTGGCAGCCAACAAGGTTTTTGGGGGGGAGTAGTCACGATGCTTGCTTGAGGAGTTTGGCTGGAAGGTTTATCAACCTTTGGCTTAAGAAAACTCAATAAGTCTAAATGACGGGACAAAGCCGTATCATTAACCGTAATTTTCCCATCCAAAGCCATAAACTCTCCAGAAGCACTCACCGCTAAAGGATTAATTTCAATTAAATCGAGGTCTTTTTCGATAAACAATTGATACATTTTCTCGAGGATAATGCTCACTCCATGAATGAGGCGACCTTGTAGCCCCATTTTAGTGGCCAAACGACGGGCATAAAAGGGAGAAAACCCTTGATGGAGGACTACTTTGTGCATATGTTTTAACAGGGTTTCTACATCGATTCCCCCTTTAGCTGAACCCATTAAAACCGGTCGTTGTAGCTGATAATCGAGAAGAATAGACAAGAAAAATTCCTCTTGGGTATCATAACGGGCTTCAGCGAGGATCACTTCAGGATATTCTCCTAAAATGGGTAAACTAAAAATAGCCTGTGCCGCCGCCACAGCGTCGATGGTATTCTGGACAAAACGAATGCCTCCGGCTCTCCCCCTTCCCCCAGAATGGACTTGGGACTTGAGGACCACAGGATAAGGAATATGAAGGTGTTTGAGTTCGCTTAATTGCGCAATGGGTTGAGAAGGTAAGACAGGAATGCCTACCTGGTGAAAAAGTTCTTTAGCCTGATATTCCAATAAATCCATTGTTGTTGTTGATTTGCCCCTTAACGAACCTGTCTAAGACTGTCTACTTTCTTATTGAATAGTTCTGTAATTAAACTTAGTACGGTGCGATTTTCCCGAACTTTGATGTTAGCAGTCACCGACATTCCTGATTGTAAAGGAATTTCACGGTTAGCGGTTTTTAAATATTGCTGATCGAGTTCAACTTTAGCGGGAAACCGATAAAATTGATAAATTTGGTCCGGTTCTAGGGCATCCGAACCAATGGAGATCACTTCTCCTTTGATATCGCCAAATTCACTAAAGGGGAAAGAATCGATGCGCACATCAACCCTTTGTCCCAACCGCACAAAACCGATATCTTGGTTAGTAATATTCACTTCCGCGATTAATTTTTCATCAGGGACAATTCTCAGGAGGGGTTCCGTTTGGTTGGGGGGCGGAACATAACCAGGAGCTGCGTGAAGATCAAATACCGTACCCCCCACAGGGGCTTTAATTTCTTGATATTTGAGCTGTACTCTGGTGCGACTAATCTGACCACCGATTTCCGCAATTCGTTTATTGTTTTCGACGATGGTTTTGTTTAATTGACTATCAATATCGGCGATTCTTTCGTTATTATCGGAAATTTTATCCCTCAACTCTTTTTCTGTTACTTTAATGGTGTTCAATAGTCGGGCTTGGGCTTGAGAGATGGCGATTTTTAGGCGTTTTTCTTCTTCGCTGAAACGCTCAATTTCTTTAAGGCGATCTTGAACCTGTTGTTTTTGGCGATCGTATTCGATGGTTCCATTCGCTCGTTGTTCTGTCAGTTGTTGTCGTCGTTCAGCGATGGTTTGTCGTTGTCGTTCCACTTGTAACTGGGCCACCCCTCCCTCTTCGGCTAAGGGCATAATATCTTCTAAAATGCCTTCTTCAATTTCGAGAGCTTTTTCGGCCTGAACGATCGCTTGTTTATTCCTTTGATCGATCTCTGCTAATACTTTGCGATCGTCGAGTAATTGTTTTTTAGCATCGGCCAATTGTACTTGGGTTTGCCTGAGTTGTTTTTCTAGCTGCTCCATTTCTAATCGAGCTGCTAAGGCTCGAGACTCCGCCTCTGCTCGAGAAGCTCGGAGTCGGGCGACTTGTTCGGCTGTTAAGATCGTTCCTGGCAAGGTATTACCCAGTTCTACCCGATAGAGACGATTTTCCGAGATTAGAGCAGCACGGTTACGGGCCAGGGCTGCGACTTCGGTGGGTAAATCGAGTTTAACAATAGCCCGGTCCACCTCTAAGGAGTCAAGGGATTGATTCATTAAGGTTCGATAGAATCGGTTTTCTTGTTCTAAGGATGCCTTAACTTTTTGTAAGGATTGTAATTCTGCCGTGCTGGCTTCAGAATCTAAGATAATGAGGATGTCTCCTTTTTTGATTTTTTCCCCCTCTTTCACTAACACCTCTTCTACGATCGCACCACCAACAGGGGGAGCGTAGAGTTCTGTGACCGCTCCTTCGGGTTTGAGTTGTCCTTGTGCTGGTACCACCTGTTCAATTTTGGCAATAGCTGCCCAGATCACACTCGCGGTGGTTACGCCGATAATCGTCCAGACGACTCCTCTGGACCAACTGGGAGATTGACGGAGGATGACGGCGTATTCGGAGGTGATAGGGGCTGTCTCTTATACAC
>JBFRWO010000382.1:0-5712 GCA_051439625.1 Crocosphaera sp.
AAGAGATTAAAGGGCAAAAAGGTGCGATAATTGCTTAAGTTATTCTCCAGAAAAAAAGAACACAAAGTGTCTCATTTAGAAGAAATACAAGTTAAAAATTTAGACCATTTAGGAATAGTAGCTGGGCTGATTGATGAGATAGGAATAGTCGAAATAATTAATAATAAATTAGGAATAGATGTTAGAGAAAAAATCTCAGCAGGTACGGTAGTTAAATCTATTCTCATCAATGGACTAGGATTTGTTTCAAGACCTCTATATTTATTTAGTCAGTTTTTTAAAGATAAAGCCATTGAAAAATTATTAGGAGAAGAAAGTAAACCAGATTATCTTAATGATGATAAAATTGGGAGAGTTATGGATGAATTATATAAATATGGGCTAAATGATATTTTTATTGAAGTAGTTTTAGAAGTAATTAAAAAATTTGAAATAGAGCTTAAATACTCCCATCTAGATTCCACATCATTTCATTTAGATGGAGAATATAAAAGTGAAGAAAATCAAGAGGAAGGAGAAAAAATTATCAAAGAAAGACCAATTTTTATTAAGAAAGGATATTCTCGGGATCATCGACCAGACTTAAAACAATGTGTCTTAGATTTAATAACAAGTCAAGATGGAGACCTACCATTATTTGTGAGAGTGGGAGACGGAAACGAATCTGATAAAGCTGTATTTGGAAAAATTTTAGGAGAATTTAAAAACCAAATAAAGTTTGACAGTATCATGGTCTGTGATAGTGCTTTATATAGTCAAGAAAATCTCAAATTAATCCAACATTTAAAATGGATAACGAGAGTTCCAATGACCATAAAAAAAGCCAAAGAATTAGTGAAAAATATAGAGATGGAAGAAGTAAAAGATGAAGAGAAAGAAAAAAGAAGTGACCTAAATTTAGAAAGTTATACCTGGAAAGAAGAAATCGTTACTTATGGTGGAATCAAGCAAACTTGGTTAATAGTATTGAGTGAAAAGAGACAAAAAAGTGATTTAGATAAACTAGAAAAAAAACTCTCCCAAGAGAAGGAAAAATCGAAAAAACTTCTTAAAGAAATACAATCGGAAGAATTTGAACATCCCCAAGCTGCTCGATATAAATTAAAAGCTATTAACAAAAAATTGAGATTGTTTGAAATAAGAGAAGTTGAATTAATTGAAACTTGCTCGAAGAAAAATGAAAGGATTTATAAAATTATTGGTCTGGTTATCAAAAAAGATGAAGAAATAGCTAGAAAAACCAGAGAAGCAGGGAGATTTATTTTAGCGACTAACTTAGTAGAGGAAAATAAATTAGAGCCTACTGAAATTCTGATAACGTATAAAAACCAGCAATCTACTGAAAGAGGATTTAGATTTTTGAAAGATCCCTTATTTTTTACTGATAGTTTTTTTGTCGAAAAACCAGAAAGAATAGAAACGATGTTATTTTTAATGTCTTTTTGTTTGTTGGTTTATAACTTGGGACAGAGAGAATTAAGAAACTGTTTAAAAAGAGTAAAAATAGGAATAAAGAATCAAGTAGGAAAAATAACGTTGCGTCCGACATTAAGATGGATATTTCAATGTTTCCAAGGTATTCATTATGTAGTTTTAAGGGAAGTTAAACAAATTGTCAATCTAACAGAGGAAAGGCGTTTGATTTTGAGTTTATTACCTGCATCCTGTCAAAGATATTACCTATAAATTTAATCGAAAACAGCCAAACGAATAAATGAATAAGAGTTTAAGAATATTCAATGAGGAGATTTACATCTCCTCAATTTTTGCTGAGCTTTGCCAAGTTTTCAATGAGTAAAAATCGTCTTTATTTGATTATTTTTTTAACATCTAATGGAACGAGAAATATTCTTGCCCAGGTATGATTTTCGGACTTTTCAAAACTATGTATTTTGTAATACTACATTTTGAAGTGCGGAGTCTGGGCTTAAATTTAAGGGTAATAGAAGCACCGATGACAAGTCAATCAATGAAGTAAGCTGATGGCTAATTGCTGATAGGTGAATGCTGATAAAACAACTGAACAGAATGATAGAGATTGCTTCGGGAGGATAATGAAGACAAATCATGCTCTAGTGTTAATTCACCTCCCTCGCAATGACAATCAATACATAACAATTAATAAACTGTGGATTACATCTAACTATAAACTAAAATTAATTGTCCCCAAATTGTAAAGCTTTACCTCTAACCTCTGTGTTTAATTTTCCTCTTTCATAAACAATATTGCCCCCAACAATAGTAATAACAGGCCATCCAGTTAAACTCCATCCTTCAAAGGGACTCCAACCGCATTTTGTTTGTAATTCTTCCCTTAAAACAGGACGATAATTATCCAAATCAACTAACACCAAATCAGCATCATACCCAGTTTTAATTAACCCTTTATTGGGAATTTTATAAGCTTCTGCTGGTTTAGTAGACATCCAAGAAGAAACCTGAGAAACACTACATTTTCCTGCCATTGCTTGTGTTAACATTAAAGGCAAAGAAGTCTCAACGCCAGGCATTCCTGAAGGAGAGTTAGGATAAGCTTTCCCCTTTTCTTCTAAAGTATGGGGTGCGTGATCTGTTGCAATAAAATCAATCACTCCATCCAGTAAAGCTTTCCAAAGAATTTGATTATTTTCAGGGGATCTTAACGGCGGATTCATTTGTGCCAAAGTGCCAATTTTTTCATAAGCTTCTGTGTTCAATAATAGATGCTGAGGAGTTACTTCTGCTGTTACCCAACTAGGTTTATTTTCCCTTAAAAATTCCGCTTCTATCCCAGTAGAAAGATGTAAAATATGTAAACGTCTTTGATACTTTTGAGACAGTTTAAGAGCTAATTTTGTCGCATTTAAAGCCGCAGTTTCATCTTGAATTTGAGAGTGAATAGCTGGATCAGTGATCCCCTTAAACTCTTGACGACGTTGTAAAATTCTTGCCTGATCTTCTGCATGAACCGCAATTAAGCGATCGCCTCTAGCAAAAATAGGCTCAATTTCAGCCTCGCGAGACACCAACAAAGCTCCATGAGACGATCCCATAAAAATTTTAATCCCACAAACAGGATTAGTGGTTAACAAATCAGGTAAATTTTCAGGAGTCGCCCCAATAAAAAAGCCATAATTAACTAAACACTTTTCAGAAGCCAACTGTAACTTCTGGTCTAAAGGAGCCTGAGTAGTGGTTAAAGGGCGTGTATTAGGCATTTCCAAGAAAGAAGTGACTCCCCCCTTAGCACAAGCACAACTCGCCGTAAAGAGGTCTTCTTTGTGTTCTAAACCAGGTTCTCGAAAATGTACTTGAGGATCAATCACCCCAGGTAACAAAGTTAGTCCCGTAGCGTCTATGATAGTAGTATCGTCCGGTGCTGTAATTTCTGGAGCAATCTGGACTATTTTACCCTGTTGAATTAGGATATCTCCAAGTAAAAACTCACCATCGGGTAGGAGAATACGAGCATGACGAATAAGAAGTGCTGCCATTTCTATCAAAACCCCCTAAAATAAAATCAACCATACTTTAATTGTGTCATTGACTTCGGTTTAGCTAAACTAAAATCAAATATTCGTTACCTTAAACTCTCAAAATATCGATTTCCTTAACTCCCACAATCTTTATATCCTATGAGTCGAAGCGTAAAACAAGATAAAAATAAACAGCCTCAATCTCCTAAACAAGAAAATCCTTGGGTTGAACTCACCCAAACCGTTGTCACGGCAGTTATTCTCGCCTTTGGTATTCGTACTTTTGTAGCAGAAGCGCGCTACATTCCCTCTTCTTCCATGGAACCTACTTTAGAGATTAACGATCGCCTGATCATCGAAAAAATGAGTTATCGTTTCCGAGAACCAGTCAGAGGGGATGTGGTGGTTTTTAATCCGACAGAAGCTTTAAAAGCTCAAGATTTCCACGATGCTTTTATTAAGCGTATTATTGGACTACCAGGGGAAACAGTTCAAGTAAGAGAAGGTAAGGTTTATGTCAATGGTGAGCAAATTACTGAAAAATACATTTCTGAAGATCCTAACTACGATTACGGTCCAGTTGTGGTTCCTGAAGGAGAATATTTGGTATTAGGAGATAATCGTAATAACAGCTACGATTCTCACTATTGGGGATTTGTTCCTAAAGATAAGATTATTGGTAAAGCCTTTGTCCGTTTTTGGCCGTTTAACCGTTTAGGTAGTCTTGATCAACAACCTTTATATCCTGAACAGAACGAGAACATAGATAGCAATCAACAGTCTTTTGTTCCTGAATATTAATTTTTAACAGTTAACTTATCGACAAGGGAGTTGATTAAATATCAACTCTCTTTTTTATTGGGAAACGGAGAGGGAGGGATTCGAACCCTCGTTGCCTTGCGACAAAGCAGTTTTCGAGACTGCCGCATTCAACCACTCTGCCACCTCTCCAAGATAGTTTAGGTTTACCTACTATTGCTAATTATAGCAGGGGGAGAGGAGAACTAAATATTATGTTAGATTGTCAAAAAAATAAAATCAGTTTTTCTAAATAGATGAAAGAAACATTAACATTACTTTCTCCCAAAGATAATCAGAATTATGGTGAAGTTTATCTGTCTGTGATTGTTCCTATTTTTAATGAAGTTGAAAGCTTACCACTATTAATGGCTAAAATTTCCGACGTTTTACAAGAACATCAACTGTCATACGAAATTATTGGTGTGGATGATGGTTCTCAAGACGGTTCGGCTGAATTATTACAAAAACTTGCTAGAAGTCGCCATGATTTAGTTGCTATTATTTTTCGTCGCAACTATGGCCAAACCCCTGCCATGGCCGCAGGTTTTCAATATGCCCAAGGAAAAATAATGATTACCTTAGATGGAGATTTACAGAATGATCCGGCTGATATTCCGGAGTTAGTGGCTAAAGTCGAAGAAGGTTACGACTTGGTGAGTGGTTGGCGCAAAAATCGCCAAGATAATCGTTTAACACGACTCCTACCTTCTAAAATCGCTAATTGGATCATTGGTGGGGTTACAGGGGTTAAATTACATGATTATGGATGTTCCTTAAAAGCCTATCGTCGGGAAGTTATTTCAGACATGAATCTCTATGGGGAGTTACACCGCTTTTTACCCGCCCTTGCCTATATTGAAGGGGCAAAAATTACAGAAATTCCCGTTCGTCACCATGCTCGGCGTTTTGGAGAAAGTAAATACGGTTTAGGACGAACCTTCCGAGTTGTCATGGACTTACTAACCATCTTTTTCTTGAAAAAGTTTCTTACCCGTCCCATGCACATTTTTGGACTGGGTGGCCTGATTTTACTGATCACAGGAGTGTTGATCGGAACCTATTTAACCTTCCTCAAACTAATTATTGGCTTGAGCATTGGCCATCGCCCCCTACTAATTCTCGCAGTGCTTTTAATCCTCACTGGCATCCAATTGTTGATTTCTGGATTACTAGGAGAATTGATCATGAGAACCTATCACGAATCCCAACAACGCCCCATTTATCGAGTTCGTCAGGTCGTTAAATTCCATGATGCTAAGTAATGTTACAATAATGCCGTCATACTGGCATAACAGCTTGACGGCTCAAAAAAAAATCGCTAGTATGGTCACATATACCCGGGTAACCTCAGCTAGAGTGATATGCAAGACAAGCAAAAAGTCACACTATATCTCCCCCCTGGAATTCATCGGCAACTCAAAATTAGAGCAGCCATTGATGAAGATTCAATGTCAGC
>JBFRWO010000383.1:0-8214 GCA_051439625.1 Crocosphaera sp.
ATTGAGGTTTAGAACCCCAATAAAACTGAGATAAATGTTCTCCATATTCAGAACGTAAACGACGAGAAGTAACAGTTTTTATATTATTAACTAATTTGGAAAGTTCCACAGAAGGATGAGTTTCAAATAATAAGTGAATATGGTCAGCCTCACCACCAAATTCGATTAAATCACATTCCCATTTTCCTAACAAATCTCTCAAGATTAACTGCATTCTCTCTAAAATGTCAGCCGTTAAAGACTGACGACGGAACTTAGTGACTAAGACTAAATGATAAATTAGGCGGAAAGCACTATTACTGCGAGTTTTTAAGGGTAACTGCATTAATTAACTAATTACATAACTAATTGATATTTTTCAGTATATATGGTACAATAATATAGAGTCAATAAAGTTTTAGCCGTGTTATGGGCAAGTCAAAAGCCAAACGAAAAACTAAAAGGAAAAAGCAAGACTCTATGATTCGCACAGATGTCTGGAGTCTCAAGGTGACACCATCCCAAAAAAAGCTATTATTATTGACAGTTGCAGAATATAGAAAATTCTTAAAACCTTTAGTTTTTATTGTTAATGCAGAATGGAAAACAATTGGTAATCTAACCGATAAAGAGAAAATAAATTATCTAGAAAAATCTATCCATGTAACTAGCAATAATCCCAATCCAAAATATTCATATTATCAAAAAGTTATTAATAAATATCGAGCTTTTCGGAAGTTTCCTAGTTATTTAAGAAGAGCAGCTATAGCTGATGCTATTGGCATTGTTTCTAGTTTTCAGACTCGTTATAGAGAATGGCAATCAGGGATAAGAAAGAACAAAAAAGTTAGACCACCTCGCTTAACAGCTATGTGTCAATCTTACCCTGCTTTATATAAAGGTCAACAAGTTAAATACAATGATGATTATCAAAGTGTTGACCTCAAAGTTTGGAATGGTTCGGATTGGGTATGGCTAGAAGAAATACCTCTTATAGGTCATGGACTTAACCGACATAAGGTAATCGGTAATCAAATCAAGTCACCAGCTTTAGTGGTTAATTCTAAGACTTGTCAGCTTTCCATGCCAGTTAAAATTAAACCGATTAAAAAGGAGGATTCTGATTATGTTTGTTCCGTAGATTTAGGCATTAATAATGCTGCTACCTGTTCAATTGTTGGACGAGACGGTACTGTAAAGGCTCGGAAATTTATCAATCCGGCTAGAGACATAGACCGTCGAAATAAACGAAAAATGATGATTGCTAAAAAGTCAAAGCAAACTCACAAAAAGATAAGGCAAAAGTTTGTTAAAGGTTTTTGTCGAGGACTTTATCGGAAATCAAGTAATATTAATTTAGAAATTTCTCGTAAAGTATCTAGAGAAATTATTGAGTTTGCTAAACTTCATGATGTTAAAGTAATTGTCATAGAGAACTTAGCAGGATGGAAAGCTAAGGCAGGAAAAAAAGGCACTTTAATGAGACAAAAGTTTCATTTATGGTGTCACCAAAAAATTGTAGAGATTTTAAATAACCGATGGGCAGAATTAGGGGGAATTGTGCAAACAGTTAATCCTAAATATACCAGTGCTTATGCTTTTGATGGTAGTGGAAAAGTTAAACGGAATAAAAAGAATTATTCTTTGTGTGTTTTCCCCTCTGGTAAACAATATAATGCCGATTTAGGAGCTTCATATAATATCGGAGCAAGATATTGGTATTCTGTCTTAATTGGTGATAAATATTTCTCTAGGGTATTTGTTAGCAAAAGTTCTACAAATACACTGCGGACACCAGTAACTCTGGAGACACTTAGAAGTCTAAAACCTTCTAGGTGCAAGTGAATCCCCATCTATGATCTTTGATTTAGAGGGGGTGTGTTCAAGAAAGAAAATACCTCTTACATTTCAATCCGCAATCAAATTAGTGATGAAATAGCAGTTCAAAAGCTCGCTTACTCCAATTAGCGATCGCATAACAGTTAACTATTTCTGAAACTGTTATCTTCTATTGCGCAACAGTAAAAATTAGGTGTGAGAGTAAAAGCAACTTTAACAACAAAAATGTTTCTAAAGTATTGTAAGATGAGTATATAACTTCGGTTTAGTCACCAGATTTTCTCAATGTTGAAAACAGACGAAATCTGGAGCAAGAGAGACTGTAACTGCCTATCATTGACGTTAACTGCATGAATAACCCAACCATCGACAAAATCAGTTCAGAAACCCACCTCAACAACCTATTACAACAGTGTCAGGCGAGTTCTCCGATCATTGACACTGACTATGTGCATACTCTACGGAAAAATGCTGTTGCTCAAGTCAAAGAATTAACCCTTCCTACGAAAAAGGATGAGGAATGGCGGTTTACGGATCTTTCGGAATTATCTCAGTTGGAATTTTCGGCAGCCAAAACTGAGACAGTTGCCCAGAATATTATTGATAGTTTCATTTTACCTGAAGCGAAACAAAGTTACATTATTTTTGTCAATGGACAATATGCTTCTGAGTTGTCCAATGTATCTGCACTACCCCAAGATGTTTATGTGGGCAATTTAAGTAATTTATCCGACTCACAAAAAGATAAAATTGTCAACCATTTAGGCAAATCAGAAGGAGAAAAAGACACATTTAC
Organism: Crocosphaera sp.; assembly: GCA_051439625.1. Taxonomy (GTDB): domain Bacteria; phylum Cyanobacteriota; class Cyanobacteriia; order Cyanobacteriales; family Microcystaceae; genus Crocosphaera. The sequence continues at coordinate 2,615 of JBFRWO010000383.1, forward strand.
GGCCTTAAATACCGCAGGTTTAACCGATGCTGCTGTTATTTGGATAAACAAAAATATTGTTGTAGAAACTCCTATTCTGGTACTATTTCTTGCGGTTAGCTCTGATACACCAAATTTAATCCAACCTCGTACATTAGTTATAGCAGAAACAGGTTCTAGTGCGACATTGGTTGAGTATTATGGCACGGTAACAGAACACTGTTTAGACGTGCAACAAAACAGTCCTTATTTCACCAATTCAGTCACAGAAATTTGCTTAGATAGTAATGCTCAAATCAATCATAATCGCATTCAAAGAGAATTAGGAGATAGCTTCCATATTGGTAGAAGTACCATTACCCAAAATCAAGATAGTCACTATACTTGTAACGAGGTAAATTTAGGATCAAAAGTATCGCGTCATAGCCTACAAATTTTGCAAAATGGCACTCAAACGGAAAGTCATCTCAACGGATTAACTATGATTAGTAACGATCAGGTTGCTGATACTCATACAGCCGTTTGTTTGAATCATCCTTATGGTGTTACCCATCAATTACATAAGTGTATTCTGGATGGTAATTCTCGTGGAGTATTTAATGGCAAAATATTCGTTCCAAAAGCTGCCCAATTAACCAATGCAACTCAATTAAATCGCAACTTATTACTATCACCCAAAGCTCGAATAAATACCAAACCAGAACTACAAATAACAGCCGATAATGTCAAATGTTCCCACGGCGCAACCATCAGTCAATTAGAAGCAGATGAACTCTTCTATTTACAAAGTCGAGGCTTAAACGAAACAGATGCCCGCCATCTTTTAATTGATGCTTTTGCTGCTGAAATTCTAGAAATAATTTCCCTAAAATCTCTGCAACAACGATTAACTCAGTGTGTGGTTTGTCAAACCATAGAAGCATAAAATTAACCGCCAAAGATCACCAACTTTCTAACTTCAATTATGACTGCTATCCAAGAAAAAACCATTGCCTCAAAAGTCCGTAAAGATTTCCCGATTTTGCATCAAGAAATTCACGGTAAACCCTTAGTTTATTTAGACAATGCTGCTACCTCTCAAAAACCACTAGAGGTACTAGATGCCTTAGAACATTATTATGGAAAAGATAATGCCAATGTTCATCGTGGGGCCCACAGTTTAAGTATTAGGGCAACAGAAGCTTATGAAGGATCAAGAGATAAGATAGCACAGTTTATTAATGCTGCTTCTCGCCAGGAAGTTATCTTCACCAGAAATGCTACAGAAGCTATCAACTTAGTCGCTTATAGTTGGGGTTTACATCATCTTCAACCAGGTGATGAAATTATTACTTCGGTGATGGAACATCATAGTAATTTTGTGCCTTGGCAAATGATTGCTAAACAAACAGGGGCAGTAATTAAATATGTACCTTTGACGGAGAATGAAGACTTTGATCTAGAAGGGTTTAAATCCTTGTTATCCGAGAAAACAAAATTAGTTACTCTTGTTCATGTTTCTAACACATTGGGCTGTATTAACCCCGTTGAAGAAGTAATTAAATTAGCCCATGAAAAGGGAGTGAAAGTATTAATTGATGCTTGTCAAAGTGTTCCCCATCTAGCTATCGATGTACAAGCAATGGACTGCGATTGGTTAGTAGCTAGTGGTCATAAAATGTGTGGTCCTTCTGGGGTAGGTTTTTTGTACGGAAAACAAGCAATTTTGGAAGATATGCCTCCCTTTTTAGGAGGTGGAGAAATGATTAATGAGGTCTTTTTTGATGGCTTTACCTGCGGAGAATTACCCCATAAATTTGAAGCCGGGACCCCTGCCATTGGAGAAGCCATCGCTTTAGGGGCAGCCGTTGATTATTTAACTCAGATTGGTATGGATAAAATTCATGCTTATGAAGAAGAATTAACCGCTTATTTATTTAGGAAACTAGCAGAAATTCCTAACCTAAGAATTTACGGACCTCTACCAACTAAAGAAGGCAAAGGAAGGGCAGCGTTAGCAGCATTTAATATCGAAGGAATACACGGCAGTGACTTATCAACCCTTTTAGATCAAGAAGGTGTTGCCATTCGTTCCGGACACCATTGTACTCAACCATTACACCGTTTATTTGATGCGTCGGGAAGTGCGAGAGTGAGTTTATATTTTTATAATACTTATGAAGAGATTGATCAATTTGTCATGGTTCTGAAAGAAACTATTGATTTCTTTAGTAATATCATGGGATAATGGAAACATAGCCTGCGTTTTTGGGGGTGGGATCGTCCCACCTTTTTCATTCTTATAATTTTGGTAAAAAAGTATACAATTTACTCAAGATACTGTATAGGTTTCTGTAATTTTACTGTTTAAAGCAATTCTAATTTTTTCTCAACAAAATTTAACCTTTAAGAGTTAGAATGAAAATATCACTCTTACTTATTTCTAATCACTGATGTTGAGAAGTCTTCGTCATTACTTACGTAGCATAACTGAGAAAAAATCGGTTAGACAAATTTTCTTTGGTAGTCTATTTAGACAACACATAACTTCCATATTATTAGTAATAGTTGGATTTGTAATAGCTAGTTTTTCATTGGGTTGGTTAAAACAGTTAAATGTAGTACCAGATGGGATTTACTTATATTTACCTGCTATAATTTCAGTCATTCTAACTCAAGTTATTATGAAAATATCCCCTACTCCTGGATTTTGGTCACGGGGATTAATTGTTACTACTTTAATTGGCTTAACCCTACGTTATTTATATTGGCGATCGCTGTCAAGTTTAAATTTATCTAATCCCATAGATGGAATTTTTAGTATTAGTTTATTTGTGCTGGAGTTGGTGGTCATATTTAGTAGTTTGTTGCAATTATCTTTAATGTATAATCTTAAAGATCGCAGACGGGAAGCAGACTATTATAGTCAGCAGGTGATTAATGAGGAATATTGCCCTTCTGTTGACATTTTGATTCCCACTTATAATGAATCTACCTTTATTTTAAAACGAACTATTATTGGTTGTACATTATTGAACTATAAAAACAAAAAAATTTATGTATTGGATGATACGAATCGAGAAGAAGTTAAACAATTAGCAAAAGAATTAGGATGTTATTATATTAGTCGTTCAGATGCTCTTCATGCAAAAGCAGGTAATTTAAATAATGCTTTGCCTCAAACTAATGGAGAATTAATTGTTGTTTTCGATGCTGATTTTGTTCCAACTACGAACTTTTTAGAACGTACCATTGGCTTTTTTCAGAATCCAAAAATTGGTTTATTACAAACGCCTCAAAGCTTTTATAATGCTGATCCCGTCTCTAGAAACTTAGGATTAGAAGATATTTTAAATCCAGAAGATGAAGTGTTTTATAGTCAACTTCAAATGATGAAAGATGGAGTAGGAAGTGCGATTTGTGCAGGAACTTCTTTTGTGGTTAGACGTAGTTATTTAGAAGCAGTTGGAGGGTTTGTTACCGAATCAATCAGTGAAGATTACTTCACAGGAATTCGCTTATCTTCCCAAGGTTATGAACTTGTTTATTTATCTGAAAAACTAAGTGCAGGTTTAGCAGCAGAAAGTATTTCGGAACACATTTCTCAAAGATTAAGATGGGGTAGAGGAACATTACAAGGTTTTTTTATTAAAGAGAATCCTTTAACCATTTCTAATTTAAAGTTCAAGCAAAGATTAGCTCATTTGGAAGGAATATTATACTGGTTTAACGGGATTCCTCGTTGTTTATTTTTGATGCTGCCTTTTCTATATTCTATATTTCATATTGTTTTGATTCAGATTACCTCTGATGAGTTTATTTATATCTTTTTACCCTGCTATATTACCCATCTTTCCGTATTTCGTTGGTTAAGTTTTAAAACAAGGTCGGTTATTTTTGCTGATATTTATGGTCTCATAAGTTGTTTTCCTATCTCTTATAATACCTTGAAAGTCATCTGTAATCCTTTCAACACAAAATTTAGAGTAACTATCAAAGGAATATGTCGCAATTATTACGTTTACAACTTTAAGTTAGCATTACCTTTGATAATATGTTTAATAATTAATTTAATCAGCTTAGTGGTGAGTTTATTTAGTGATCCAAACACTATTATAAATTTCAATATTGGTACTTATTGGAGTTTATACAATGTTTTAATTCTTGGTGTTGCTTTATTCGGATTTCTAGATAAACCTAAATCTAGTGTATACGATAGTTTTTCCCTCAGAAAAAAGATTAAAATTATTGAACCTAATCAAATAATTTTCGGGAAAACTTTAGAAATATCTGAAGAAGGAGCAACTATTTTAGTTTATTCTCAAAATGATGTTGCTTTACAATTTACTTTAAAACTAGATGATCTAAAGATTGATAGTTATATAATAAGCGAAAAACGAAGTAACAATCAGTACCAAATAAAAATTAAGTTTAAGGAATTAACCTTACAACAACACACAAAATTAATTCATCTTTTATATAGTCATCCTCAACGCTGGAAAAGGAAAGAACTAAAAACAAGTCCAGGAGAATTTTTATCTTTGGCGTTAGCTATTGCTGCAATGTTTAAATTCTTAAGAATAATCTTTCTCCCTAAACCCATAAAACAGAGAAAACTTATGAATAATTAGAACTATTTTGCATATTCAAAAATTTAGTTAATTCCGGTTGAAATAGTAGTCTAACCGTTCCCGTCGGTCCATTACGATGCTTGGTTAAAATAATTTCAGCCACCCCTCTATCCACAGTATCAGGGTTATAGTATTCGTCCCGATATAACATCATAATTAAATCCGCATCTTGTTCGATAGCACCACTTTCTCGTAAATCTGACATCATTGGACGTTTATTATTCCTCGATTCAACAGCACGACTCAACTGAGATAAAGCAATAACTGGGGCTTTAATTTCACGGGCTAAACCCTTCAAAGAACGAGTTATTTTTGATAGTTCTTGGACTCTATTTTCACTACCAGCACCCTCCATTAATTGTAAATAATCGATCAAAACTAAACCAAACTCTCCTTTTTTTTCTGCTAATAAACGACGAACCTGGGATCTAATTTGAGTCACAGTAATATTAGCAGCATCATCGATATAAATCGGTAAATTAGATAAAGTACCAATAGCAATACTAATCTTTTCAACATCATTTTGCACAAATCTTCCGGAACGTAAACGGTTACTTTCTATCCCTGCTTCTGCTGCCAATAAACGCATAGAAAGCTGTTCTTTTGACATTTCTAAACTAAACATTGCTATAGGCAAATTATCCTTTTTAGCAATATTTGCCGCCATTCCAAGTCCAAAGGCCGTCTTGCCCATCGATGGACGACCAGCTATGATAATTAAATCAGAACGTTGCAGTCCTCCCGTCATAGCATCTAAGTCATAAAAACCGCTTTCAATACCAGGTAATGTGGTTTGTTCATGGAGTTTTTCTAACTCATTAAAAGTTTTAATAATAGTATCAGAAATAGGAATTAGTCCCTCTTGAGGACGCTTTTGAGTTAAAGCAAAAATCTTCTTTTCTGACTCATCTAAAACAATTTCTAATTCTTGGCTAGTTTCAAACCCTAAATCAACAATTTCATGACCCGCAGCAATCAATTGACGGCGTAAATATTTATCCATTACTAACG